>NZ_DATCNW010000452.1:0-2354 GCF_036565025.1 Pengzhenrongella sp. | reverse complement strand
CCGCGACCCGCCCTCGGACACCGGCTTCATCTTTGAGAGCATGTGCTGCAGGAACAGCAGCGACCCGTCGTTGATCCGCGGGGTCCCCGCGCCGAACCGGCCCGCGTACCCGCGGGCGGCCTCGTCCTCGACGACCGTCTGGACCTTCTTCCACTCGACCCCGAACGGCGGGTTGGCGAGCATGTAGTCGAAGGTCTCGTTCGCATGCGCGTCCTGGGAGAAGGAGTTGCCCAACGCGATGCGCGAGGCCTCGTGCCCCTTGAGCATCATGTCCGAGCGGCAGATGGCGTACGTCTCGCCGTTGAGTTCCTGGCCGAACAGCTCGAGCTTCGCCTCGGGGTTGTGCTGGCGTATCCAGTCCTCCGCGACCGAGAGCATGCCGCCGGTCCCGCACGCGGGGTCGTACAGGGTCTTGACGATGCCCGGGGTGGCGAGCGTCGCGTCGTCGTCGGCCAGCAGGAGGTTGACCATGAGGCGGATGACCTCGCGCGGGGTGAAGTGCTCCCCGGCGGTCTCGTTGCCGGCCTCGGAGAACTTCCGGATCAGCTCCTCGAAGACGTAGCCCATCTGGAGCTGGGAGACCGTGTCGGGATGCAGGTCGATGTCCGCGAACTGGGCGACGACCTGGTAGAGCAGGCCGGCCTCGTCCAGGCGGGTGATCTGGGCGTCGAAGCCGTACTTGTCGAGCACCTCGACCGCGCCGGTCGAGAACCCGTCGATGTACAGCCGCAGCGACTGGGCGAGGTGCTCGGGGTCGGCGAGCAGCCCGCGGAAGTCCAGCGGGGAGGTGTTGTAGAACGGCTGCTTGGCGGCCCGGCGCAGGAAGAGGTCGACGTTCCCGATCGTCCCGGCGCTGAGCTCCTTGGTCTTCGCGAGGACCGCGGGCTTCGTGGGTTCAAGCACGCAGTCCAGGCGCCGCAGCACCGTCAGCGGCAGGATGACCTTGCCGTACTCGGACTGCTTGTAGTCCCCCCGCAGCAGGTCCGCCACGGACCAGATGAAGCCGACCATGTCTCGAAAACCGTTCACCGGGGTTGTTCCTCCACTGCTGCGTCGGTTGATCTTCGGGTGCTCCGCAGAAGTGTCCTCCACCTGGAGCGATGCCATGGCTCCGTTGCTCGGCCAGAGATCACCCGGATATCGCTTGCGACTGCGCAAATCGGACGGGCGCGCCTGCGGCGGATGGGTGACGATGGGTGTCCCTCGCTGGCCGACGGAGTCATGCGCAAGAGACGGAGGTGCGCCCCGTGCCTTCCCGCAAGAAGCGATCCGGAAAGATGCGGGCGCCGTCGCCGATCGCGCTGGTCGACCGCGTCGGATCCGCACAGGAGGCCGGCGAGCTGGCTGCCCACCTGCTTGATCGAACGCGAACCCGGCCCGTCGTCGTGATCTCGATCGCGTCGGGCCGGCTCGAGCCCTTCATCGAGCCCGAGCCGGTCGCGCACGCGCTCGGAGACTTCGCCGAGGTCGTCGTCGTGCCGACGAACGAGGTCTCCTGGGCGCTGTCCCGTGCCCTGCCCGACATGACCCAGGTCTACGGCGGGGCGGGCAGGGTCTACCCGATCGGCCTGGACTGGACGGGCGACTATCGACTGTCCCCGCTGCGGTTCGCCTACACCGCGCAGGAGGGGGCAGGGGCGGGGGATCTCCTCGTCGAGGACGCGATCGGCATGGCCGCCCGCGCGGGCGTCCGGCAGGAGACGAAGACGTCCAGCCGCCGGGTGAGCGGCACGGTGTCCGCCCTGTTCCCGCCCACCCGGGCCTTCGTGACGCTCCTCGACGGATCCCTCGCGACCGTCTGGCAGGAGCTCACCACGAGCCACGCCCCGATCGACCGGGTCCTCGTGCGAGGTCAGTTCGTCGAGGGCATGCTCGACGACGCCACGGGGCGCCTGGACATCTCCGAGCTCCTGCGTCCGGCTGCCGAATCGCTCGACGAGTATCAGCCCGGGGCGGTCGTGCTGGTCCAGGTCGCGACGGTCACCGTGGACGCCGTCACGGTTCTCCTGCACCCCGACGTCAGCGCGACCATCCAGCGTGAACAGGTGACGACCAACGAGCTCGACGGGTTGGACGCGCTGTTCAGCGCGGGGGAGATCCTGCCGGCCCGGATCGACGCCCGTTCGCGGCTGTCGTTCGAGCTGCGCCTCGACGACCTCGACGACGTCGACGAGCCGCTCGCGGCGCCGTCGTTGATGCCCGATGGTCCGCCCTGGCTCGAGCTGCCCGCGGAAGAGGTCACCGTAGCGCCCGGCCCCGCGGAGCCGGTTCGCCCGAGCCCGGTGCTTCCGGTGAGCGCGCTGCCGTCGAGCCAGCGGCCGCCGTTGAGCCAGCCGCCGAGCGCGGCGGCCCAG
>NZ_DATCNW010000451.1:0-8818 GCF_036565025.1 Pengzhenrongella sp. | reverse complement strand
ACGCCGCGGCGCGAGAGACCCGCAGGGCGAGCGTGGTCGCCTGCAGCCGGCCGAGCCCGCCGAACGGCCCTGCCAAGCCCGCCATGCTGCCTCCCCCTCAGCCTGCGTAGATCCGATCGAGCACGAGCCGATGGTGCGGCGGCGACGAGCCCTCGGGCGCGATGACGACGGCGTCCGACAGCGCCTCCATCGCGCGCGCGAACCGTTCGGGGGTGTCGGTGTGCAGCGTCATCAGCGGCTCCCCCGCCCGGACCACGGCGCCCGGCTTGACGTGCAGCTCCACACCGGCGCCCGCCTGCACCGGGTCCGAGCGGCGGGCCCGGCCCGCGCCGAGGCGCCAGGCGGCCACCCCGACGGCGAGCGCGTCGAGCCCGACCAGGACGCCGTCGGTCGTGGCCAGGACCGTCTCGGTCTCGCGCGCGAACGGCAGCTCCGCGTCGGGGTCCCCGCCCTGCGCCGCGATCATCCGCTTCCAGACGTCCATCGCCCGGCCGTCGGCGAGCGCCTCCCCCGGGTCCACGCCGGTCACGCCGGCCCCGGCGAGCATCTCGCGGGCGAGCGCGACGGTGAGCTCCACGACGTCGGCCGGGCCGCCGCCCGCGAGCACCTCGACGGACTCCCGGACCTCGAGCGCGTTCCCGGCCGTGAGCCCCAGCGGCGTCGACATGTCGGTGAGCAGGGCGACCGTGCGCACGCCCGCATCGGTGCCGAGGTCGACCATGGTGCGCGCGAGCTCGGTCGCCTGGGCGAGGTCCTTCATGAACGCCCCCGACCCGACCTTGACATCCAGCACGAGGGAGCCGGTCCCCTCGGCGATCTTCTTGCTCATGATCGACGACGCGATCAGCGGGATCGCCTCGACCGTGCCGGTCACGTCGCGCAGCGCGTACAGCTTGCGGTCGGCGGGTGCGAGGCCCGAACCGGCCTGGCAGATCACCGCGCCGATCTCCTCGAGCTGGGCGAGCATCTCCGCGTTGGTCAGCGCCGCGCGCCAGCCGGGGATGGACTCGAGCTTGTCGAGCGTGCCCCCGGTGTGGCCCAGGCCGCGACCGGAGAGCTGCGGGACCGCGACGCCGAAGACGGCGACCAGCGGCGCGAGCGGCAGCGTGATCTTGTCGCCGACGCCGCCGGTGGAGTGCTTGTCGGCGGTCGGGCGGGAGAGCCCGGAGAAGTCCATCCGCTCGCCCGACGCGATCATCGCGTTGGTCCAGCGGGCGATCTCGGCCCGGTCCATGCCGTTGAGCAGGATCGCCATGTTCAGGGCGGCCATCTGCTCCTCGGCGACGACGCCGCGCGTGTAGGCGTCGATGACCCAGTCGATCTGGCCGGGGCTCAGCGTGCCCCGGTCGCGCTTGGTCCGGATGACGTCGACGGCGTCGAACGGCTCCGGCCGGGCTTCGGTCATCTCACGGCTGCTCATGTGCTCGCTCCACCAGGTCGTTCGGTCCGAAGGCGTCCGGCAGGACGTCCCGCATCGGCCGGATGCCGGTGACTGTGTCCAGCAGAAGATCGGGCCCGCCGTGCTCCCACAGCAGCTGGCGGCACCGCCCGCACGGCATCAGCGCGCTGCCGTGCTGATCGACGCACGCGACCGCGACGAGCCGACCGCCGCCCGAGACGTACAACCCGGAGACGAGCGCGCACTCGGCGCACAGGGTCAGCCCGTACGACGCGTTCTCGACGTTGCAGCCGACGACGACGCTGCCGTCCTCGACGAGGCCCGCAGCCCCGACCGGGAACTTCGAGTACGGCGCGTACGCGCGCCGCATGACCTCGGTCGCCGCGAGACGCAACGTGTCCCAGTCGACCTGATCCGGTCTGAGCATCTGACGGACTCCTTCGAGCAAGGGTGTGGTGGCACCTGAGCCACGGAATCTACTTCACGTAGGGGATGCCCTCGGAGGCCGGCGGGCGGACCCGCCCGACCAGTCCGGCGACGGCGAAGATCGTCACCACGTACGGCGTCATGAGCATGATCTGGCTGGGGATCGGGGTGCCGATGATGCCCAGCACGACCCGCAGGTTGTCCGAGAACCCGAACAGCAGCGCGGCCGCGAGCGCGCCGGTCGGGCTCCACCGGCCGAGGATCATCGCGGCGAGCGCGATGAAGCCCTTGCCGCCGGTCATCTCCTTGCCGAACGCCAGGCCGGCGGCGACCGTGAAGAACGCGCCGCCGAGGCCGGCGACGGCGCCGCCGAGGATGGTCGCGCGCATCCGGGTCCGGTTGACCTTGATGCCGACGGTGTCCGCGGCCTTGGGGTGCTCGCCGACGGCCCGCAGCCGCAGCCCCCAGCGGCTGCGGAACACCATCACCTGGAGCAGGACGACGACGACGTACATCACGTACACGAGCGCCGTCTGGTGGAACAGCACGGGCCCCAGGATCGGGATCTGGCTGAGCACGGGGACGTCGAGCACCGGGAGCTTGGGTGGCTGGTTCCAGGTCGCGGCGTTGACCTTCAGGACCGTCGAGAACAGATAGCTCGTCACGCCGACCACGAGCACGTTGAGCACGACGCCGACGATGATCTGGTTGACCACGTACCGGATCGAGAACATCACCAGCAGCGCGCCGACCAGCGCACCGGCGATCGGCGCCGCGATGAGGCCCGCGTACGCACTGCCGGTCAGCGACGCGACGACGGCCGCGAGGAACGCGCCGGCGAGCAGCTGGCCCTCGATCGCCACGTTGATGATCCCGGAGCGCTCGCACAGCAGCCCCGAGAGCGCCCCGAACACCAGCGGGATCGCCAGGAACAGCGAGCCCTGGAGCAGGCCGGTCAGCGGCAGGGGGTGCGCCCTGCCGCCCGCCGCCCAGGTGAGGAAGGCGAGCACGAGCGCCAGGCTGTACACCGCCGGCAGCGACACCCCGACGCCGCGGCGCGCGCTCGCTGCCCAGGCCGCGACCCCGGCGAGCGCGAGCGCCACCAGGCACAGCGCGAGCGCCGTCGCCCGCGAGGGCACCACGACCGGCGCGATCTGGAAGAAGTCACGGCCCGTCGAGAGCGTGAAGGTCGTCACGCGCCCGCCCGGAGCCGCGAGCACGAAGGCGACCAGGGCGAGCAGCGCGACGACCGCGTACGCGATCGGCACCTTCCAGCTGACGGGCTTGACCGCCGCGACCCGGTCGGTCGTGGGGCCGGGCGACGGCTTCGGCGGGGCGACGACGGCGTTCACGCGTGAACCTCCTGGGTGGTCTGGGTGAGCGCTGGCGGAACGACTCGCTCGCCGTGCGCGGGCAGCCGGAAGACCGCGCGGATCAGCGGCGGCGCCGCGATGAACAGCACGATGAGCGACTGCACGACGAGCACGATGTCGATCGGGGTCCCGGTGCGCGCCTGCATCGCGAAGCCGCCGGCGCGCAGCGCACCGAACAGCAGCCCGGCGAGCACCGTGCCCAGCGGCTTGGAGCGTCCGAGCAGCGCGACCGTGATCGCGTCGAACCCGAAGCTCGCCGCGACGCCCGCGGTGAGCACCTTCTCGGTACCGAGCACCTGCGCGGCCCCACCGAGGCCGGCGAGCGCCCCGGCGACGACCATCACCCAGACGTAGTTCGCGTTCACCGAGATGCCGGCGACGCGGGCCGCGCTCGGGTTCGAGCCGACCGCGCGGAACTGGAAACCGATCGTCGAGCGGTTCATCAGCCACCACACGCCGAACGCCGCCGCGATCGCGAGCACGAACCCCAGGTGCAGCCGGAACCCGGGCCCGAGCAGCAGGGGGAACAGCGCGGTGCTCTTCAACGGCGGGGAGATCGGGTTGTTGCTGTCGCCGCGCTGGAACGCGGACGTGGTGAGCAGGTACGCGATCAGGTAGACGGCGATGTTGTTGAGCATGATCGTGACGATCACCTCGTGCGCCCCGGTGCGGGCCTTGAGCACGCCCGCGATGCCCGCCCAGAGCCCCCCGCCGATCACGGCGGCGAGCACCGCGACCACCACGTGCACGACGGGCGGCAGGTCCATCGCGAAGCCCACGTACCCGGCGAAGATGGCGCCGACGATGATCTGGCCCTGGGCACCGATGTTGAACAGGCCGGCCCGGAAGCCGACGCCGAGACCCAGCCCGGCGAAGATCAGCGGCACCGACACCGTCATCGTCTCGGTGATCGGGCGGATGGCGCGCTCGAACGTGGTGGCCTGGAAGTCGAAGATCGCGCCCTGGAACAGCGCGGAGTACGCCTCGGACACTGCCGTCCAGGCAGCGCCGAGCAGGTCGCTCGGGCGGGCGAACACGTAGCTCACGGTGGACTGCACGCGCGCGTCCGCCGCGGCGATGAGCACCCCGCTGAGCAGCAGCGCGAGCACGATCGCCAGCACGGTCGCCACCCAGTTGCTGGCGAAGATCTCCCGCAGCGCCTGCTGGCCGCGCGCGTCCGGCGTCGGGGTCGGCGTCGGCGTCGGCGTCGGGTCCGGGGCCGAGGTCGGCGGCGTCGGCTGGCTCACGAGTTCTCCCCCTGGTGTGCGACGTCGTCGGTGCCTTCGAGCAGGTCGGCCGCGCCGAGCACGGTGTGGTGCGCCGCGGCCTGCGCCTGCGCCTCGACCAGCGGGACGCCGGCCATCATCAGGCCGAGCACGTCACGGTCCGTCCCGCCGGGCACGATGCCCACGATCCGGCCCCGGTACATGACAACGATCCGGTCGGCGAGCGCCAGCACCTCGTCGAGCTCGGTGGACACGATGAGCACCGGGGTCCCGTTGTCGCGCTCGGCGACGATCCGCGAGTGCACGAACTCGATCGAGCCGACGTCCAGGCCGCGCGTCGGCTGGGAGGCCACCAGCAGGCGCAGCGGGCGGGACATCTCCCGCGCCAGGACGACCTTCTGCTGGTTGCCGCCCGAGAGGGTGCCGGCGGACGCGTCGACCGAGGGCGTGCGGACGTCGAACTCGACGGTGCGCCGCTGCGCGTTGGCGCGGATCGCCGCCGGGTCGAGCGAGATGCCGCGACCGAACGGCGGCCGGTCGAACAGGTCGAGCACGAGGTTCTCCGCGACGGAGAAGTCGGCCACCAGGCCGTCCGCGGTGCGGTCCTCGGGCACGAACCCGACCCCCGCCCGCAGCACGTCCCGGACCGAGGAGCCGGTGATCTCCTTGCCGTCCAGCAGCACCGACCCGGCGAGCGGGACCTGGAGCCCGAGGATCACCTCGGTGAGCTCGGTCTGGCCGTTGCCCTGCACGCCGGCGACGGCGACGATCTCCCCGCGCGCGACGTCGAAGGTCACGCCGTCGACCTGCCGCACCCCGACGACGTCGAGCACGGTCAGGTCCCGCACCGCGAAGCCGATCTCGCCGGGGGTGGCGGGCGCCTTGTCCACGCCGAGGTCGACCGACCGTCCGACCATCAGCGAGGCGAGCTCGGTCTCGGACGCCGACGGCTCCGCGCTACCGACGACCTTGCCGCGGCGGATCACCGTGATGCGGTCGGCGACGGCGCGCACCTCGCGCAGCTTGTGCGTGATGAACACGATCGAGGTCCCGGCGTCGCGCAACTGGCGCATGATCGTGATCAGCTCGTCGGTCTCCTGCGGGGTCAGCACCGCGGTCGGCTCGTCGAGGATGAGCACCCGCGCCTCGCGCGAGAGGGCCTTGATGATCTCGACGCGCTGCTGCGCGCCCACCGTCAGGTCCTCGATGCGCGCGTCGGGATCGACGTCGAACCCGAACCGGTCGGAGATCTCGCGCACCCGCCGTCGGGCCTCGGTCAGGTCGATCAGTGCGCCCTTGACGGGCTCGTGCCCCAGCACGACGTTCTCCGCCACGGTGAAGACAGGCACGAGCATGAAGTGCTGGTGCACCATGCCGATCCCGGCGGCCATCGCGTCGCCCGGCCCGGCGAACGTGACGGGCACCTCGTCGATGAGGATCTCGCCGTCGTCCGGGTCGTAGAACCCGTACAGGACGTTCATCAGGGTGCTCTTGCCGGCACCGTTCTCCCCGAGCAGCGCGTGGATCTCGCCCGGCCCGACGACGAGGTCGATGTGGTCGTTGGCCACCAGGGACCCGAAGCGCTTGGTGATCCCGCGCAGTTCCAGTTTCACAGGCCCAGTGCCCCCCACTTCGTTGTCTTTCCGACGGTAGTCCCCTCCTCCACCCGCAGCGCGGGACCGCGCTGCGTCGCGGCGCGGCAAGGGGCGGCGGACCGGGCAGGGCTGCCCGGTCCGCCGTCGTGCGTGGCCTAGCCGGGCGCTAGTTCTGGCTGGGCGAGGTGATCTTCAGCTCGCCGGAGATGATCGACTTCTTCAGGTCGTCGACCTTCGTCTTCAGCGCGGCCGGCACCTTGCTGTCGAAGTCGTGGAACGGCGCGAGGCCGATGCCGTCGTTCTTGAGCGTGCCGACGTACGGGTCGGCGATGAACTTGCCGTCGACGGACTGCTTGACGGTGTCGTAGACCGACTCGCCGATCTTCTTGATCACCGAGGTGAGCACGATGTTGGAGTAGTCCGGGGCGGTGTTGAACCAGTCGGCGTCGACCCCGATGATCCAGGTGTTCCCGGCCGCCTTCGCGGCTGCGGCGGCACCGAGCCCGACCGGACCGGCGACCGGCATGATGATGTCCGCGCCCTGGTCGATGAACCCGTTGGCGAGGTTCTGCCCGTTCGCCTGGTTGTCGAAGTCACCGGTGAAGGAACCCGTCTGGGCCTTCTTGTCCCAACCGAGGAGCTTGACCTTCTTGCCGTTGTCGGTGTTGTACGCCGTGATGCCGTCGGAGAACCCGTCCATGAAGATCGTGACGGACGGCAGCTGGATGCCGCCGAAGGTGGCGACCGTGCCGGTCTTCGTCATCCCTGCGGCGACGTAGCCCGCGAGGTAGGCCGCCTCCTGGGTGTTGAACAGCAGCGGCTTGGCGTTCTTGATCGTGACCGGCTTGAATTTCTTGTCGGAGAACGCGCTGTCGACGAGCGCGAAGTCGATGTTCGGGTTCGCGTCGGCCGCGGTCTGGACCGCGTCCTCCAGCTTGAAGCCGACACCGACGATGAGGTTGCAGTTCTGCTGCACGAGGGTGTCGACGTTCGGGGCGTAGTCGGTGTCGCTGGTCGACTCGACCTTGACCTCCTTCATGCCCAGGTCCTTCGCCGCCTTGTCCAGCCCCTCTGCGCCGGACTGGTTGAAGGACTTGTCCACGAAGCCCCCCGCGTCGGAGACCATGCAACCCTTGAAGTTGATGGTCTTGGCGGTGGAGGCGGTGCTGGCCTTCGGTGCGCTGCCGCACCCGGCCAGGGCCAGGGCGGCGATCGCCACCAGACCCGCGACTCGCGAGATTCTCTTCACGTCGTACTCCTGTTGCTCGTGACGCCGAGCCGGTCCAGAGCTCCCCAGGTCAGAGCAGCGCGCATCGTCGCGTGCCCCCTGGCCAGACGTGGCCGGCTGATGTGATTCGCACAGTAGTGCTCGCGGGCCGCGCCATAGGGTTACTGACCGGTAACGCTGGGTTTCGTTATGTAGTCGGGATGATCGGGATGCCGATCGGGGTCGGCAGATCCCGCCCGGCCATCAGCGCGGTCCGGGCCAGCAGCAGGACGCCGACGTCGATCGCGCGCTCGTCCACGCTGAAGTCGCCCTGGTGCAGGTCGTACTGGTGGCCGCCCGGGACCCGCGTGCCGAGCCGAGCCATCGCACCGGGGACCTTCGTGAGGTACCAGGCGAAGTCCTCCCCGCCCAGGGACTGCTCGGTCAGCAGCACCGCACCCAGGCCGAGCACGTCGCGCGCGGCGGCCTCGAGCGCCGCGGTGGACCGCTCGGCGTTCTCCACCGGGGGCACGCCGCGCTGGTGGCGCACCTCGACGTCGACCGCGTAGGGCGCGACGACCTGTTCGACGGCGGAGTGGAACACGCTCGAGGCGCGCTCCCAGGCACGCACGTCGAGACAGCGCAGGGTGCCCTTGACGGAGCCGTGCCCGGGGATCGCGTTGTGCGCCGACCCGGCCTGCACGGCGCCCCAGGTCAGGTTGACCCCGGAGCGCGGGTCCAGGCGCCGGCCGAGCACCGCGGGGACCTGGGTGATGACCTGGCCGAGCGCGAAGACGACGTCGCCGGTCAGGTGCGGGCGCGAGGTGTGCCCGCCGTTGCTCGTGAGTATCACGGTGACCTCGTCGGAGGCCGAGGTGATCGGCCCGATCCGGGTACCGATGTAGCCGACCTCGACCTTCGGGTCGCAGTGCAGCGCGAAGATCTGATCGACGCCGTCCAGCACGCCCGCCGCGATGGCGTCGAGCGAACCGCCCGGCTGGACCTCCTCGGCGGCCTGGAAGAGCAGCCGGACCCCGGTGTGCAACTCCCCGCGGGCCGCGAACTCGCCGAGCACGAGGCCGGCGCCGAGCACGATGGCGGTGTGCACGTCGTGCCCGCACGCGTGCGCGATGGACGGGCTCGTCGAGTGCCAGGGTTCGTTGCACGTGTCCTGGAACGGCAGCCCGTCCATGTCGGCGCGCAGGGCGACCCGCCGTCGGCCGGTCGTCGCCGGGCTCGGACCGATGTCGCAGATGAGGCCGGTGCCGGGCAGCAACTTCGGGTCAAGTCCCGCCGCCCGCAGCCGGTCGAAAACGACCTTGGTGGTGCGCGTCTCGGTACGCCCCAGCTCCGGGTGCGCATGCAGATCCCGCCGAATGGAGATCAACTCCACCCGCAGCGATCGCACCAGTTCGGTCAGCAACAACACGTCAGGCGGCACGCCGCGAGCCTAAGCCACCCCCGCCACCTCCCGATAACGGACCATTCGTCCGGCCGACCGCGAACCCCCTGCCGAGAGGTCCGATTCCCCGCCGATTCCCCGCCGATTCTCCGTAACGTCCGAGCGTTGACGTCCTATAGGACGTCAACGC
>NZ_DATCNW010000450.1:0-12244 GCF_036565025.1 Pengzhenrongella sp. | reverse complement strand
GTCGAGGGGATCGTCCTGTCCGAGCCGGTCGACGAGGGCGCGGGCTCGATCGTGGCCTGCCCGGTGCCGGTGCTGAGCATCGGGCGGATGCCGGGCCTGACCGGGCCGGACGTGCTGATCGGGGGTGCGGACGGCGCCCTCGCGGGGCGGGCCGCGACCGAGCACCTGCTGGGTCTCGGGCACCGGACCGTCTGGCACGTGGCGGGCCCGCAGCGATGGTGGTCGGCGGTGGATCGGGCGAAGGGCTGGAGCGAGGCGCTGAGCGCGGCCGGCGCCGAGCCTCCCCCCGTCCTTTCCGGGGACTGGTCGCCGTCGAGCGGGTTCGAGGCTGGTCGGGTCCTGGCGCGGACCGCGGGCGTGACGGCCGTCTTCGTCGCCAACGACGACATGGCGATCGGCGTGATCCACGCCCTGAACCGCGCGGGCCGGAGCGTCCCGGAGCACGTCAGCGTCGTGGGCTTCGACGACATCCCGGCCGCGCAGTACTTCGCGCCGCCCCTGACGACGGTGCGGGAGTCCTTCGAAGCCCTCGCGGCTGCGGGCCTCGAGCTGTTGGTGCGACGCATCGAGGGCAAGCCCGGCGAGGGGTGTCCGAGCAGCGGCGCGGTCGTCGTCGTGCGGGAGTCCACCGGGCCACCGCCCCCGGGCTGAGCCGCGCAGATCAGGCGGCACGAGGAGGTTTCTGCGGGGGAGGGTTCCCGCCGCGGAGCAACAGGGCGAGGACCGGACGGCCCGGTTCCCGCAGGCGCATCGGACGGCGACGTGGACGTCGCCAGGAGGAGAAGACATGAACACCTTGAGGGCACGTCCGCGACGAACAGCCCGGTGGCTCGCCGCCGGCGTGGCGGCGACCATGCTCCTGGCGGCGTGCAGCGCCGGCGGCGGCGGCGGGTCCCCCGCGGCGTCGGCCTCGGCGGCGGCGGTCAGCCAGGCCGACATCGACAAGGCGATGAAGACGCCCACCAACCTCACCTTCTGGACCTGGGTCCCCGGTATCGAGAAGGAGGTGGCGCTGTTCGAGAAGGCGTATCCCGCGATCAAGGTCAAGGTCGTCAACGCCGGCCAGGGGGAGCCGCAGTACACCAAGCTGCGCACCGCGCTCTCGGCCGGGACCGGAGCGCCCGACGTCGTCCAGATCGAGTTCCAGTACATCCCGACCTTCACGGTCACCGACTCCCTGCTCGACCTGCGCCCGTTCGGCGCGGGGGAGCTCAAGGACCAGTTCGTCGACTGGACCTGGGGTCAGGTGACCGGTGACAACGGGGAGGTCTGGGCGATCCCGCAGGACAGCGGCCCGATGGGAATGCTGTACCGCACGGACATCCTGGCCAAGTACAAGATCACGCCGCCGACGACGTGGGAGGAGTTCGCCAACGCTGCGCGCGCGCTGCACCAGGGCGACCCGAAGGCGTACCTCACCAACCTGGCCTCGAACCAGAACGGCGTCTGGATGGGCCTGCTCTGGGCGGCCGGCGCGAAGCCGTTCAGCAGCACCGGCAAGGGCCACGTCACGATCAACGTCAACGACAAGGTCTCCCAGCGGGTCGCCGACTACTGGGGCCCGCTGGTCAACGACGGCGTGGTCTCCACCGACCCCGACTTCACCGACTCCTGGTACCAGGGGCTGAACAGCGGCAAGTACGCCACCTGGCTGACGGCTGCGTGGGCACCGGTGTTCCTGACCAGCAGTGCGGCGAGCACCAGCGGCAAGTGGCGTGCGGCCCCCCTACCGCAGGAGAAGGCCGGCGGCACCCAGAAGTCGGGCAACTGGGGCGGCTCGACGTCGGCCGTGGTCAAGTCGACCAAGAACCCCATCGCCTCGGCGAAGTTCGCCGAGTTCATCAACACCGACCCCGCGTCGGCGAAGATGCTGTCGACCTCGCAGTTCCTGTTCCCGCCGACCACCGCGATGCTGACGGACCCCGCCATCGTCGAGGAGAAGCCGGCGTTCTACGGCGGCCAGCAGGTCAACCAGGTGTTCGCGGACATCAGCAAGACGGTCGACACCGACTTCCAGTGGCCGCCGTTCCTCGACCAGGCGGTCAACGACTGGGACGAGACGGTCGGCAAGGCCCTCGCGGACAAGACCGACCTCAAGGCTGCCCTGGACGAGTGGCAGAACCGGCTGATCACCTACGCCGAGAACCAGGGATTCACGGTCGACAAGCCATGACCCCGGCGGGTGCTCCGGGTCCCAGCCGGCCAGGAGCACCCGCACCACCCCGCGGTGCCACCCGGTCACCGCGTCCACCGCAGCGAGAGGCAAGGACTGTGACCACCACCGCTGAGAAACCACCGCGCATCGGCTCGCCCCGGCCGACGACGCTCCGAAGCTCCGGCGTGGCCGGGCGTCGGGCCAGTACGGGCTACCTGTTCATCGCCCCGTTCCTGCTCGTGTTCCTCGCGATGCTGGTCATCCCACTGCTCTACGCGGCCTACATCAGCCTGTTCAGGTCGCAGCTGATCGGCGGCACGGTGTTCGCCGGCCTGGACAACTACACCAGGGCGCTGGCCGATCCACGCCTGCTCGAGGGCGTCGGGCGGGTCGCCCGCTTCTTCGCCTTCCAGGTGCCGGTCATGCTGGTGCTGGCGCTGCTCTTCGCGCTGGCCCTGGACAGCGGCCTGCTGCGGTTCTCGAAGGTGTTCCGGCTTGGCATCTACCTGCCGTACGCCGTGCCGAGCGTCCTGGCGGCCCTGATGTGGGGCTACCTGTACGGCAAGGACTTCGGGCCGTTCGCCCAGTTCGCGGACCTGCTGAACCTGCCGGCGCCCCGCTTCATCTCCAACTCCTGGATGCTCGCGTCGCTCGCCAACATCGTGACCTGGCTGTTCACGGGCTACAACATGATCATCCTGTACGCGGCGCTGCGCTCCATCCCCGAGGAGCTCTACGAGGCGGCGGCGGTCGACGGCGCCGGGCAGTGGCGCATCGCCTGGAGCATCAAGATCCCCGCGATCCGTTCCGCGATCATGCTGTGCGTCATCTTCTCGGTCATCGGGTCGTTCCAGCTCTTCGCGGAACCCAAGCTGCTGCAGACGTTGGCGCCGAGCGTCATCGACAGCGCCTACACCCCCAACCTCTACGCCTACACGCTGGCGTTCACCGGACAAGAGGTCAACTACGCCGCGGCCGTGTCCTTCCTGCTCGGCGCGACCATCGTGATCGCCTCCTACCTCGTCATGTTCGTCACCAACCGAAGGAGCCGGCCGTGACCACCCTCGCGCGCGTCACCGACGACGCGCAGCTCTCGCCCGTGGCCGCCGGCCGCCGGACGACGCTGTCGAAGCGGCGCAGCAACCTGCTGACCCTGGGCATGCTCGCCGCGCTCGTGTACTTCCTGCTGCCGCTCTTCTGGCTCTTCGTCGCGTCGACCAAGACCGTGGGCGAGCTGTTCTCCTCGTTCGGCCTGTGGTTCTCCGGCGACTTCTCGCTGTTCTCGAACATCGCGGCGACCTTCACCACCAACGACGGCGTGTACGGCAGGTGGCTGCTCAACACCGTGCTGTACGCCGGTGTCAGCGCCGGGCTCGCCGCCCTGCTGGCCGCGCTCGGCGGGTACGGCTTCGCGAAGTTCGCGTTCCGCGGGAACAGCAAGCTGTTCAACATCGTGCTCGGCTCGATCATGGTGCCGATGACGGCGCTGGCCATCCCCACCTACCTGGTGTTCAGCAAGGTCGGCATCGTCAACACCCCCTGGGCGATCATCCTGCCGTCACTGGTCAGCCCGTTCGGGCTGTACCTGATGAAGATCTACGCCGAGGACGGCGTCCCGGACAGCATCATCGAGGCGGCGCGCATCGACGGCGCCGGCGAGGTACGGATCTTCTTCCAGGTCGCGCTGCGGATGCTGGCGCCCGGCTTCGTGACCGTGCTGCTGTTCACCCTGGTGGCGACCTGGAACAACTACTTCCTGCCGCTGATCATGCTCAACGACCCGAACCTGTATCCGATCACCGTGGGGCTGGCGTCCTGGTACGCCCAGTCCGCCGGCGGCGGCAGCGGCTCGTCCGGGCAGCTCCTGCCCATGGTGATCACCGGCTCGATGCTGTCGGTCATCCCCCTGATCGCCGCGTTCCTGCTGCTCTCCAAGTACTGGCAGACCGGCCTCACCGCGGGAGGGGTCAAGCAATGAGCACTCGCCCATGGGAGGACCGGGTGCTCTTCGGTGCCGCGTACTACCACGAGTACCAGCCCTACGAGCGGCTAAAGACCGACCTGGATCTCATGGCCGAGGCGGGGTTCTCCGTCATCCGCGTCGGGGAGTCGGTGTGGTCGACCTGGGAGCCCGAGAACGGCCGGTTCGACCTCGACTGGCTCGAGCCGGTGCTCGACGGCGCCCACGAGCGGGGGATCGGGGTGCTCCTCGGCACCCCGACGTATGCGGTCCCGCCGTGGCTCGCCCGGCTGTACCCGGAGATCGCCGGTGAGCGCAAGACCGGGCAGCGCATCGGCTGGGGGGCACGCCAGGAGGTCGACTTCACCCATCCGGCGTTCCGGTTCCACGCCGAGCGGGTGGTCCGCAAGGTCGTCGACCGGTACGCCGGCCACCCGGGGGTCCTCGGCTACCAGGTGGACAACGAGCCCGGCATGCAGCTGTTCCACAACACCGGCGTGTTCCAGCGGTTCGTCGACCACCTGCGCCACACCTACGGCGACCCCGAGACGCTCAACCGGGAGTGGGGCCTGGTCTACTGGTCGCACCGGATCTCGACCTGGGCCGACCTGTGGACCCCGGACGGGAACGCCCAGCCGCAGTACGACCTCGCGTGGCGCCGGTTCCAGGCGCGCCAGACCCACGAGTTCATCGGCTGGCAGGCCGACATCGTGCGGGAGTACGCCCGCCCGGACCAGTTCGTCACCACGTGCCTGTCCTACAACCGCCCGGCGCAGGCCGACGACGACCTGATGTCCCGCCTCGACGTGACCGCCGGCAATCCGTACTACACGATGCAGGACGGCCTGGAGATGCCCGCGATCGCCCACGCGCCGCAGGGGTGGACCACCCATGGGACCTGGGGCTTGTACCTGAGCGCCGACCGGATGTTCTCCTCCCGGCAGGAGCGGTTCCTGGTCACCGAGACCGACGCGCAGTCCATCGGCATGCCGTGGACCAACAAGCCGGCCTACGACGGCCAGTGGCGCCAGGCGGCCTGGGCGCTGGTGGCCCGCGGCGCGAGCATGGTCGAGTACTGGCACTGGCACACGCTGCACTTCGGCGCCGAGACGTACTGGGGCGGGGTGCTGCCGCACAGTGGGCGTCCCGGGCGGGCCTACCGCGAGATCGCGCGCATCGGCGCCGAGCTCCGGGCCGCCGGAAGCCTGGTTGCGGGGGCGACGCCGGACGCCGACGTGACCATGCTCTACTCCTCGCCGAGCAAGTGGTCGCTCGAGGAGGCCCCGCAGCTGTCGCACCAGGACGGGAGCCCGGACCACACGTCCTACGAAGGCATCTTCGACCCGTTCTACCGGGGTGCGTTCGAGGCGGGCCTCCAGGTGCGCATCGCACACGTCAGCCAGCTGGTGGACGGCGAGCTGAGCGTCGCGGACGCCGCCCGGCAGCACCCCGTGCTCGTCGTCCCCGGGCTCTACATCGCCCGTGACGCGACGCTGGACTGGCTGGTCTCCTACGCCCACGCGGGCGGGCATCTCGTCGTCGGCCCGCGTACCGGCTACGGCGACGACGAGGCCCGGGCGCGGACCGAGGTGATGCCGGCGCGCCTCGCCGCGGCCGCGGGCGTCTGGTACGACGAGTTCGCGACGCTGACCGATCCGCTCGCGGTGGTCGCGCCGGACGGGTCGCCGCTCGCGCTCGAGCCCGGTTCGACCGGGACCCGGTGGGCGGACGGCCTGAACGTCGACGGCGCCCAGGTGCTGCTGGCCTACGACCACCCGCACTACGGGCAGTGGGCGGCGGCCACCACGCGGGTGCACGGTGCCGGCCGGATCACCCAGGTGGGCACGGTGCCCGACCCCGCCCTCGCCCGTGCCCTGATGGCCTGGCTCGTGCCCGACGCGGGCGACGCCTGGCGCCCGACCCACCTGAGCCTGACGTCGACGTCCGCGCGCGCGCCCGACGGGCGCCGGATCCGGTTCTGGCACAACTGGTCCTGGGAGACCGTCGTGGTCCCGCTGCCCGCTGCCGTCCAGGACGTGCTGAGCGGGATCTCCTACGCGCAGGGCACGCGGCTGGCGCTGGGCCCGTGGGACGTGCGCGTGCTGGTCGAGACGCAGGCGCCGCATGGCGGATGACAGGATCCCGGTCCACGCGGCAGGGGTCGCGGCCGTGCCACGGGACGCCGCCGAGGGTGATTGCGCGCGGTCCGGTTCCGCTCGGGGTGGAACATGAGTCCCGCCGGGTATTCCGGAACCCCGCAGGCGCGCAAGCTCGGGATCAAGCCCGGGCAGCGGGTGGCGCTCGATGCTCCTCCCGAGGGGTGGGCATTGACCGGCCCATTGCCCGAGCTCGCGGCCGGGGACCACACCGAATCGGCCGACCTGATCGTCGCCTTCTTCACCACGGCGCAGGATCTGGTGGCCCGGCTGCCGCACCTGGCTGAGCGCATCTATCCGGCAGGAATACTCTGGATCGCCTGGCCGCGGCGCGCGGCCGGGCACGTCAGCGACCTTACCGATGTCATTGTGCGAGCGCGGGTTCTCGAGCTCGGTCTGGTGGATACCAAGATCGCGGCGATAGACGACGACTGGTCGGGCCAGAAAGCCGTCTGGCGGGTCATCAACCGGACGACGCCGTCGCCCCCGCCGCGAAACGCACGGTTTCTTGTGGACGTCCCGGTGCCTCGACGGCGGCAACCGCCGGATCCCCGCTCACGGTAGGCAGCAGGCCGGCCGAAGCCCATCGGCGGGCGACGGCAGGGCGATGATCTCGCCCCGAGGCCGCAGGTCGCCGCCCGCAGGTCGGCTCGAAGCTCAGCCGGTGCGCCGCGCGGTGCCACCGGCGATGTGGCCCGAACACCGGTCGAGGAAATTGCTGCCGGAAATCACCACAAATGACCACTCGATTGCGCACACCGGCACGCCCTCGGTGAGTTTCGCGCGACCTCGCGCGGGCCGGTGCCGCATACCACGACATGGCTGCTCCCGCCCGTCGGCGGGCGCGCGAACGACTCGTCCCCGCGGCCGACGTCCGCGGATGCACCGGGTGCCACCGAGGAATACGTCACCTGGCGCTCGCTCGAGCTCATGTCTGGCGGGGTCGACTCCCACGGCGGCAGACGGTGGCCCCCGAGCGCAGTTCGGGTCGGCAGGACCCAGCCGGGCGTGCGACAGTTGAGACGTCGTCGGCACAGTTCTGTGCGCCAGTCACTACTGGCGCCCGTCAGCGATGCACTGGTCGCACCTGCGGCCACAGAAGGGGGCGCTGTGACCGACGAGACAAGACTTGATGCTGCCACAGCATTGGCCGCACGAGCCGAGCTGGGGTCAATCCTGCTCGAGACCGCGAGCATCGAGGACTACCTCGAAGAGTTCGCGCAGCACGCGCCCGATCACATCGGGGCGGGCACCCATTGCGGGATCACGCTGCGGCATCGAGGGCACGACCGGCGGGCGGCGAGCAGCGATGCCCGCACCGCGCGGTGCGACGACGTCGAGGTGGCGTCGGGCTCCGGCCCGTGCATCACGTCGCTGGACGAGCAACGCACCGTCGTCGGGGCCGAGGTCTGGGAGGACGAGCGCTGGGTCGAGTGGCGCGCGGCCGCCGTCCGTGCGGGCTTCCGCTCCGCAGCCGCGCTGTCCGCGAGCGCCGGGCCGGACGCCTCGATCGCGCTGAACCTCTACTCCGAGGATGAGGAGCCCTGGGACGAGGAGCGCCTGGTGCGGGCGGCCATCTTCACCCAGCAGGTCGCCCGGGTGATGGCCCTGTGCATCCGCATCTCCGAGCAGACGGTGATCAACGGCGACCTGACGGCCGCGATGGCCTCCCGGTCGACGATCGACGATCGACCAGGCCATCGGGATCATCATGGCGCAGAACCGGTGCTCGTCCGAGGAGGCGTTCGCGATCCTGCGCAGCGCCTCGAGCCACCGCAACGTCAAGCTGCGCGCGGTCGCGGGCGCCGTCGTGCAGGGCATCACCGGGGCGACGCCGTCCATCGGCCAGTTCCGGCCCCGCGCGGAGAGCTGACCCGGCCGGGCTGAGCCAGCCGGCCGACCTCGCCCGCTTCACCTGCACAATCACCGCCGCTTGTCGCGCGGATGGGCGTCCTGGTGGTGATACTGAGCCCGAAGGAATCGGGTGTCGCCACAGGTGCGGCGCCCGTCAGGCTCGGAGCATGGGGTGACTCGTGGAGTTGCGGCTCGTGGCTCAACCCTCCTCGGCGAGGGTGGGGCGGCACTGGGTGATGCGCGTCGTGCGCGCGACCGGTGTGCCGTCCCATGCCTGGGACCTCATCGAGCTGTTGACGGGGGAGCTGCTCGCGAACGCGGTGGTGCACGGTCCGGACCGGGGTGACATCCGGGTGCGGACCTGGTTCGCGGATCACGTCGTGAACGTCGCGGTGAGCGACGAGAGCGCCACGCGTCCGGTGGTCCGCAGCGCCCCACCGACCGCGTCCAGCGGTCGCGGCATGATGCTGATCGACACGTTGTCCAGCGCGTGGGGCGTGGACGACCGCGGGGCGGATGGCAAGACCGTGTGGTTCAGCCTCGACGTGGGGGCGGTGTGAGCCGACCGGTGGGCGGGAGCGCCGCCAGGGCGTCCCGGACCCAGCGCACGGCGTCGTCGTCGTCCTGACCGAGGTCGCGGGCCCGGCGCGCATACTCCGCCGCGGCGGCGAAGGCGGCGCGCTCGGTGGCGTCGCCGGAGGTCTCCACGAAGGTGCCCGCCCGCCCCCGCGTCTGCACGACGCCGGCCTGCTCGAGCTCGCGGAAGGCGCGCGCCACGGTGTTGGGTGCCAGGCCCAGGTCCTCGGCCAGGCGGCGCACCGTCGGCAGCCGCATCCCCGGCGCGAGCGCGCCTGACCGGACAGCCTCGACGACCTGCACGCGGATCTGCTCATACGGCGGAACCGAAGAGTCCGGGTCGAGGGTGATCATTCACCCCAACCTACTCGGGTGAAACCTCCGCCGAGAGTGGAGTAACCGCCCAGGAAACGCCGTGCGAAGGGGCGGTTACTCCACTCTCGGCGGGACCTCTTATTGGCCTTGGGTCTTGCTCGCGTGGGAGCGTGTGGACATGGAAGTTGTGATCGCCGCCCCGGACGTGCTTGCCAGACTCGCAGCGGAGGCGATCGAGCAGCTGCTCCGCGGCCGTCCCGACACCGTGCTCGGCCTCGCCACCGGCTCGAGCCCGCTCGCCGTGTACGACGAGCTCGTGCGCCGCCACCTCGAGGACGGCCTCTCCTTCGCCGAGGCCTCGGCCTACAACCTCGACGAGTACGTGGGCCTGCCGGCGGACCACCCGCAGCGGTACCGCAACGTGATCGAGCACGACTTCACGGGCCGGGTCGACTTCGCCCCGGGCGCCGTGCACGGGCCGGACGGCCTCGCCGAGGACCTGCCCGCGGCGTGCGTCGCGTACGAGGCCGAGATGGCCGCCGCGGGCGGCGTCGACCTGCAGATCATGGGGATCGGCACCGACGGGCACATCGCGTTCAACGAGCCCGGCTCCTCGCTCGCGTCGCGGACCCGCATCAAGACCCTCACCGACCAGACCCGGGCCGACAACGCGCGCTTCTTCGACGGCGACGTAAAGCAGGTGCCGCAGCACTGCCTGACCCAGGGGCTCGGCACCGTCATGGAGGCGCGGCACATCGTGCTCGTCGCGACCGGACGGGCCAAGGCCGACGCCGTGCACCAGCTCGTCGAGGGCCCGGTGAGCGCGATGTGGCCGGCGACGATCCTGCAGCACCACCCCCACGTCAGCGTGCTCATCGACAACGCCGCCGCGAGCCGGCTCCAGCTGGCCGACTACTTCCGCAGCACGTACGCGGCGAAGCCGGACTGGCAGGGTCTGTGACCCTGCGCGCTCGTCGAGGCGCCGCAACGGCGTCGTTAGACTCGTGAACATGAGTGAGCCGCTACCCCCCAACACCGGACCCGACGACCCGTTCGGCGAGGAGCCGGGGGGCGGCGGCGGCACGTCGACCAGCGTCCTGGAGCGCGAGGAGACCAAGGAACAGGTCGAGCCGGGGGACCACGAACGCTTCGCGCACTACGTGCGCAAGGAGAAGATCCTCGGCTCCGCGCTGAGCGGCAAGCCCGTGATCGCGCTGTGCGGCAAGGTCTGGGTTCCCGGCCGCGACCCGAACAAGTTCCCGGTCTGCCCGATCTGCAAGGAGATCTACGACGGCCTGCGCAAGCCGCAGGACGGCGGCTCCGGCTCCGGCGGTTCCGACTCCTCCGGCGGAAAGTGAGCTCCGCGCACCGCCCGAGCTCACGGCCCAGCACAGCCGCTTCGTCTGCGGCGGCCTCCCACCTCTCGCCCGCCTTTCCCGGGCGCGCGCCGTGGGGGACTGCCCAGAGCTTGCGCGCCTGGCAGGCGGAGGCTCTCGCGGAGTACCGCGCGCGCGCGCCGAGGGACTTCCTGGCCGTCGCCACGCCGGGCGCGGGCAAGACGACGTTCGCGCTGCGGATCGCGACCGAGCTGCTGCAGGCAGGCATTGTGCGCCGGGTCACGGTGGTCGCCCCGACCGAGCACCTCAAGAAGCAGTGGGCCGACGCGGCCCTGCGGGTCGGGGTGAACCTCGACCCCAACTTCCGCAACGCGCAGGGCCAGCACGGCGCGCACTTCGACGGCGTCGCGGTCACCTACGCCCAGGTCGCCATGAAGCCCGCGCTGCACGCCGCGCGGACCTCGGCCGCACCGACGCTGGTGATCCTGGACGAGGTCCACCACGGCGGTGACGCGCTGTCCTGGGGGGACGGCATCCGGGAGGCGTTCGAGGGCGCGACCCGGCGACTGTCGTTGACCGGCACGCCGTTCCGGTCCGACACCGCGGCGATCCCGTTCGTCACCTATCAGCGCGACGAGCACGGCATCCGGCGCAGCGCCGCCGACTACAGCTACAAGTACGGCGACGCGTTGCGCGACCACGTGGTGCGCCCGGTGATCTTCCTCACCTACTCGGGGCAGATGCGCTGGCGCACCAAGGCGGGCGACGAGGTCAGCGCGCGGCTCGGCGACGCCCTGACGAAGGACATGACCGCGCAGGCGTGGCGGACCGCGCTCGACCCGAACGGTGAGTGGATCCCGGCGGTGCTCGCCGCGGCCGACCGCCGCCTCACCGAGGTCCGGCGCACCGTGCCCGACGCCGGCGCGATGATCATCGCCACCGACCAGGCGGACGCGCGGGCCTACGCCGGGCACCTGGCCCGGCTGACCGGGAAGTCACCGACGGTCGTGCTGTCCGACGACAGCTCTTCCGACAACGGGGCCTCGGCCGCGATCGACGAGTTCTCGGCCGGCGACTCGCGGTGGCTGGTCGCGGTGCGCATGGTGACCGAGGGGGTCGACCTGCCGCGCCTCGCGGTGGGCGTGTACGCGACCTCGACGGCGACCCCGTTGTTCTTCGCCCAGGCGGTCGGCCGGTTCGTGCGGGCCAGGCGACGCGGTGAGACCGCGTCGCTCTTCCTGCCGAGCGTCCCGCAGCTGCTCGCGCTCGCGAACAGCATCGAGCTCGAGCGCGACCATGCCCTGGACCGGCCGCTGACCGCGGAGGAGCAGGGCGAGGAGTACAACCCGGAGGACGCGCTGATGGCGGCGGCGAACGCCCCGGAGAAGGGCTCGGACTCCGTGGGCCCCGACGGGAAGCAGGGCGCGTTCCAGGCGCTCGAGGCGCAAGCCTCCTTCGACCGGGTGCTGTTCGACGGCGGCGAGTTCGGTACCGGCGCCGACGTCGGGTCGCCCGAGGAGCTCGACTTCCTCGGCCTGCCGGGCCTGCTCGACGCGGATCAGGTCACGGCGCTGCTCACCCAGCGTCAGGCCGAGCAGCAGACCAAGCGCAAGGGGCGGTCGAGCGCCGAGGAGGTGCGCTCCCAGGCCGATCACCGCAAGCTCACCGAGCTGCGCAAGGAGCTCTCCGCCCTGGTCTCGGCCTGGGCCCGCAAGTCGGGTCAGCCGCACGGCTCGGTGCACACCGAGCTTCGGCGGCGCGGCGGCGGACCGGAGGTGCCGCTCGCGAGCGTCGAACAGCTCGAGCAGCGGGTCGCGCTGGTGCGGGACTGGTTCGTCGGCAAGCGCTAACCCCCCCGCGTCGCCCCCCTCCCCCCGTCGCCCCTCCCGCC
>NZ_DATCNW010000449.1:0-4431 GCF_036565025.1 Pengzhenrongella sp. | reverse complement strand
CGCGCGCCGCCCAGCTCATTCCGCGCTCGATCATCGTGCGCGTCTGGGGCACGTCGAAGTCGCTCAACTGGTGCCCGAGCGTGCACACGAAGACCCGCCCGTCGCCCCAGCGGCGGGTCCAGGTGACCGGCATCGTCACGGGCTCGGGCCACGGGTCGCCGTCGTCGGCCGGGATGGTCGTGGTGGCCAGCACGTCGTTCAGCGGGTCGCTGAGCAGCCAATACTGTTCGGTCTCGACGCGGAAGTCGGTCAGCCCGGCGACGATCGGGTGGTCCGGGGCGGTGCCGCCGACCTGGACCGAGTGCCGGACGAACCCGTCGGCGTGCCACACGAACCGCCCGCCGACCATGCGCAGGTACCGGGCGTTGGTGGCGAACGTGGCGATGATGCCGCCGTGCCAGCCCGCGAAGCCGGTCCCGGCCTGCACCGCGTCCACCAGTCCGCGTTCCTGCTCGGGGGTCAGGGTGCCCATCGACCAGCACTGCACGATCAGGTCGAACCCCGCGAGGAAGTCGGCGTCGGCGTACACCTCGAGGGATTCCGCGATCTCGACCGCGAACCCCGCCGCGCGCAGGTACCCGAGGTGGGCCTCGGTGCACTCGCGCGGGCTGTGCCCCGCCCAGCCGCCGCGGACCACCAGGGCCCTGCGCGGCTGGCTCATCGCCGGTACGGCCGCCATCGTCAGAACTCCGTGTGCCCGAGCTCCGGGCCGCTCACGAACGAGGCCCGGGCCAGCGCCCGGCCATGCAGCTCGAGGACGACGATCTCGTTGCCGGACGTGGTGAGCAGCGGGCCGGGAACGTACATCGTCCGGGTCGGCCCGGCGCTCCAGAACCGGCCCAGGTTGAACCCGTTGACCCAGACCACGCCCTTGCCCCAGCCGGCCGTGGACAGGAAGTGATCGGCGCCCGGCGTCGTGGCGAAGGTGCCGTGCAGCAGGACCGGACCGGCGGCCGGGCGGTCGGGCGGGACCGGGTCGGCGGCGCGCACCGCCGTGTGCAGCAGGTCCAGGTCGAGGGGGAGCAGCTGCCAGTCGGTGAGCTCGCGGACCGCAGTCCGGGCCGGGCCTATCAGGCCCTTCGGCTCGCCCAGGCGCGGGCCGTAGTCCACCCGTCCCTGGTCCTCGACGAGCAGGTCGAGCGTGCCGCCACGGCCCGGCGGCAGGGCGATCGCGGTGTCTCCCTGGCTGCGGTCGAGCACACCGACGGGAGCGCCGTCGAGGTAGACGAGCGCGCGGTCGCGCACCTGGGCGAACGTGACCACGCCGTCGTCGGGCCGCACGTGGGTCCGGTACAGGGTGAAGCCGCTGTATTGGCCGACGTCGTCCGTGCTCGGCAGGTGGGTGCGGCGCGTCCAGTCCGCGGCGCCGAGCTGGTCGATGGCGGCCCAGAGCGACCGGCGGCGGGTCAGGTCGACCGTGAGCGCGGGGGCGGGGGCGGCGGGCGCCGGGACGTCGTCGGGCACCGGGGCGTGGCGGGCGATCACCTCGCGCATCGCGAAGTACTTCGCGGTCGGCTCACCGCTCTCGGACAGCGGGGCGTCGTAGTCGTACGACGTCGTGATGGGCGCGTAGGTGCCCTTGTCGTTGGCCCCGTTGGTGAAGCCGAAGTTCGTGCCGCCGTGGAACATGTAGAGGTTGACCGACGCGCCCGAGGCGAGCAGGTCGTCGAGGTCGGCCGCCGTCTCCGCGGGCGTCGTGGTGTGGTGGTGGCCGCCCCAGCTGTCGAACCAGCCGTTCCAGTACTCGGCGCACATCAGCGGACCGGTCGGCTGGTGCGCGCGCAGGGTGGCGAGCCGTTCGAGGCTGCGCGAGCCGAACGTCGCGGTCTTGTGCAGCTCGGGCAGCCCGCCCTGGCTGAGCATGGCGTCCGTCGGCTGGTCGCAGGTGAACAGGGGCACCGTGATGCCGCCGGCCCGGGTGAGCTCGACGAGGGTCCGCAGGTAGTCCTGGTCACAGCCGTACGCGCCGTACTCGTTCTCGATCTGCACCGCGAGCACGCAGCCGCCGCCGGTGACCTGCCGGGGCTTGAGCAGCGGCAGCAGATGGTCGAAGTACCGCGTGATGGCCGGTATGAAGAGCGGTTCGTCGCGGCGGATCCCGACCGAAGGGTCGGCGAACAGCCACGCGGGCAGGCCGCCGTTGTCCCACTCCGCGCAGATGTACGGTCCCGGGCGGACCAGCGCGTGCAGCCCCTCGGCGGCGACGAGGTCCAGGAAGCGGCCGAGGTCGCGCGGGCCGTCGGTATCGAACCGGTCCGCGGTCGGCGCGTGGAAGTTCCAGGCGACGTAGGTCTCGACGGTGTTCAGCCCCATGAGCCGGGCCTTGTGCAGGCGATCCGCCCAGAGGTCCGGGTGGATCCGGAAGTAGTGCAGCGCGCCGGAGATGATCTGGAACGGCTCGCCGTCCAGCAGGAAGTCCCGTTCGCCGATCTCGAAGCTGGACATCGTGATTCCGTGCTCGCTCTCGTGGGGCGCATCCGGAGGGGACGCCGTGGGAACCCTGGTTGTGTCTGTTTGCGCAAACATTCGAAGGTCGAGCATAGCCGGGTACAGGGTCGCGGGTGCGCGGTCGGGCTTCGGGTGGACGGCGGCGGGTTTCGGAAGGATGTGCGCGTCCTACGAGCCAAACGTTCCGATTCTTCGGAGTCGACCCGCCGCCTGCGAAGACGTGCCCCAGGTTTGGGAAGGATGTGTGCGCGCCGCGAGCCAAACGTTCCGATTCTTCGGAGTCGGCCGGGAGTCATCGGGGGATCGAGCCTCGGTTCGACGACGGCGTCGGCGCGTTGGGTGCGTGGTGGAGCTTCGGGTGGCTCGGCGGCTGGTGCGCTCGGGCTTCGGGTGAGACGGTCGCGGGATCCTTGACCGTGCGGATCCCGCCCACGTGATAACGCAAACATCGCCCGGTTACGATGGCCCGATGACACCTGACCGTGCGCCCGGGGTGCCGACCGTCGGGTCACTCGCCGCGGGCCGGCCACGATCGGCGCCGTCCATCGCCGACGTCGCGGCCCTCGCCGGCGTGTCCGCCCAGACCGTGTCCCGCGTCTCGACCGGGCATGCGAGCGTGCGGCCCCAGACGCGTCAGCGCGTGGTCGACGCCATGGAGCAGATCGGCTACTCGCCGAACAGCGCGGCGCGCGCGCTCAAGTACGGAAGCTTCTCGACGATCGGCGTGATCGCGCACCGGCTCGCCCGGACCGGGGAGAGCCGCACGGTCGAGGCGGTCGTCGAGGCCGCGCGCACCCAGGGATACACGGTCAGCCTGGTCGATCTGGACAGCCCGTCGTCGGACGACATGACCGCCGCGGTCACCCGGCTGAGCCATCAGGCCATCGACGGACTGATCATCATCCGGGCCGAGACGGGCAGCCCGGAGAACCTCGTCCTGCCGCCACGCCTGCCCGTCGTGGTCTCGGACTCGCGCTTCGTCGGGCACCATCCGGCGGTGGCGACCGACCAGGCCGACGGCACCCGGCAGGCGATCGAGCACCTGCTCGGGCTGGGCCACCGAACCGTTCACCACGTCGCCGGCCCGGAGGGATCCTCGCCCGCGCGGCAGCGGATCGAGGCGTGGCAGCACGCCCTCGCGGCGGCCGGTCGGTCGGTGCCGGAACCGCTGATCGGGAACTGGGACGCCAAGTCCGGATACGAGTGCGGGCAGCGGATCGCGCTCGACCGCGAGATCACGGCGGTCTTCTGCGGGAACGACCAGATGGCGCTGGGCGTGAATCGGGCCCTGTACGAGCGCGGGCTGACGGTTCCGGGTGACGTCTCGGTGGTCGGCTTCGACAACATCCCCGAGTCGGAGTACTTCTGGCCGCCCCTGACCACGGTCTCCCAGGACTTCCACCTGATCGGCGAGCGGCTCGTCGACCTCCTGGTGCGCCAGATCCGCGACGAGGCGGTGCTGACCGATTCGCGCACGCTGCTCCCGGTGCAGCTGGTCGTGCGGGCCAGCACGGGAGCGCCGCGGAACTGAGCTTGGGGGTTCAGTTCGGCCCCGCCGGCTTGGCCCCGCTCCCCGGCCCCGGCCCCGCTCGACACCGAGCCTGGCTCGTCGCGAATGGCTTCGCGATCGCTCAGTGCACCGCTCGGTGCATCGAACGTGCACCTCTGGCGCACTTTGGCTGCACGGAGAGCTGCACTGAGCCCGTCGGGGAGCCGTCGCCGATCGCTCGTCGCCGATCGCCGACCTCGAGCCCGACTCCGAGCGCGGACCTCGACTCGCGCCAGGCGACCGACGTCGAGCCCGCCGCCGAGGGCCGGCGTCGACCGACGCGCTGCTGATCGGTGACAGCGGACACGAGAAACTTCCCGGAGGCGGCCAAATAGTTGCCCGGTGGCGGACATGAAAGTTGCCCGCTGGCGGTCATGAGATCTGCCCGACACGACGTTCGTTGCCTCGCCGCTTGCGGCGGTTGAGGCCCCTCC
>NZ_DATCNW010000448.1:0-2370 GCF_036565025.1 Pengzhenrongella sp. | reverse complement strand
CCCCAGCGCAGCCGGACGTCCGCACGCCGCGCGGTGGCGGTGTCGCGGTCATCGACGACCATCAGCGTGCGCTCGGCGCCGAGCCGGGACGGTGAGCCGGCACCGCAGCCGAGCCGGTCAAGCAGCCGCGGATGGGTCGTCTCGGGGTCCTCGCGCCAGACGACGATCAGCTGAGACCGGTCCCGGATCTCGCCCAGGGTGGCGGTGGAGTCACCACGCAGGGGCACCGCGGGGGCGCCCGGCCAGGCGCCGGTCACGCCGTCGGTCGCGACCAGCGCACCGAGCCGGTCGGCGAGGGTGACCGCCGCCCGCGCGTCCTCCACGGTCGCCGCGCCGAAGCCGTGCAGCAGCAGACGGCGCGCCTCGCGCAGCAGCTCGGCGGCCCGGGCAAGCGCCGTGTCGATGTCAGCCGGCTGACCGCCGACGGTCGCCGCCGGTCCGCGCGCTGACCGCCCAGCACGCGCCGAGAACCACTCGGCGCCCAGCCCGCAGGGCGGCTGCAGCCGTACGCCGTCGCCCGAGCGCTCGAGCGTCACGTCATCACAGAGCAGCCCGCAGCCCGCGCAGGTGACCGGGGTGCGCGGGGCAGACTCAGCCACCGGCGAGCACCGCCTCGGGGAGTGCGGCCAGCAGGCGCGCCCCGCGCGCGGCCAATTCCGGCTCGCCGCTCGTGTCCGAGACCAGCGTGCACACCGGCGCGCCCCGTTTGATCGTCTCGCCCTCATGGGGGATGTCGCGCACCAGGTCCGCCGGCCACCAGCCGGGATCCGGGGCGCGGAGGTCGTGGGCAGCGAACAGCACGAGCTTCACCCTTGCACATGTGGTCGGCGCCGTGCCAGGAGTGGGCAGGCCGAGGCCGCGCGCCCCGCGGACGTGCGCCTCGAAGCTGCCGGGTCCGAACAGCTCCAACCCGGCCGTCGGTCGTGGATTGACCTCCAGGACCCACGCGTGGCGCCGGTCCCAGATCGCGTCCACTCCGAAGGCTCCACGGACGCCGAAGCGCGCCGCGACCTCGGTGCAGACCGCGCCCAGCTGGCCGTCCAGCTCGGTGAGCTCCGAGCCCGGCAGGCGCGGAGGGGTCAGGTTGCCCGTCCACTGCACGCCCGGCGGGCGATGCAACTGCTCGGTGAGGCCGAGCACGACGGCTCGCCGGCCGTCGCCGATCGCCACCGCCGAGCAGGACAGGCCGGCGACGCGACGCTGCAGGATCTCGGTGGGGCGCAGCCGGCCGCCCGCCCACCGGCGCACCCCGCGCCCGCCGCCGCCGAGCCGCGGCTTGCGCAGCCAGATGTCCGAGCCCTCTGCGAGGGCGGGGACGTCGGTCACTGACCGGGTCTCCGGCGCGCGTGCCCCCGCTGCGCGTGCGGCAGCACCGACCGCCCACGGATCGCGTACCGCCCCGAGCGCCGCGGACGCGGTCCCCAAAAGCTCACGACCGTCAGCGATCCGCTCCACCAGCTCGGGACGGTTCTCCAGGCCAGCGCCGTAGACGACCGCGTCAGCGTCGGCTATCTCGGAGGCGAGCGCCACGAGCGCGTCGTTGCTCGGCGCGGTGGCTGCGCGCGCGACCGCACGTAGGTCGACGTCGCCGAAGCGGTCGAGCGCCGTGACCTCGTAGCCGTCGGCGACCGCCATCTGGGCAAGCATGCGGGCACTGACGGCGACCACCAGCACCCTCACGGCAGCCGCACTCCCGACAGCAGCGCGGCCAGCAGGGTTCCGGCCACCAGGTCGGCGCTCGTCCCGGGATTGAGCCGGTGGTCGGGTCCGCGCAGCGAGGCGTCGAAGTGCGCCAGCGAGCGGGTCCCGTCGAGCACCTCGCGAGCCGCCGCGGAAACCGCTCGCGCCGCCGCAGCGCCGGCCTTGCGCTCGATCAGGGTGTCCGGGTGGGAGGCGAGCAGGCCGAGGTGCAGCGACACGATCGCATCGAGCGTTCCGGCGCCGTCGCGCAGCGCATCGGCGAGCAAAGGCAGGCCGGTATCGAACACGATCGCGTACCCGGTCGCGTACTCCGAGGCGATGCTGTCGCGGTGCGCGGCCGCGCCCATCGCCTCGCGTAAAGAGACGCGCGCCGGAGCTCTCACGTCGTGCTCGGGCGCCTCGCCGAGCCCGCCGGCACGGGCTTGGGCGATCGCCGCGAAGGCCGCGGCGGCGTCGTCGACATCGAGCTGCGCAAGGGTCGTCTCGGTGGCCGATCGCAGCGCTTCGTCCTCTCGCCGGGTCGCCGCCGCGCGGACCAGCGGCGCGAACAGGAGCACGATCCCCAGGTTCGTGTTGGTGGCGGCGACGCGTGCCGTCGCCCGCACCCCGTCGGAGATCAGCTCGCCGACGCTGCGCATGCGGGCGCGTCGGCGCGCGAACACCGGGCCG
>NZ_DATCNW010000447.1:0-15100 GCF_036565025.1 Pengzhenrongella sp. | reverse complement strand
AACGTCCGAGCGTTGACGTCCTATAGGACGTCAACGCTCGGACGTTGCGGGTTCCTCTTGGTCAGCTCACGTGAGCGGCCAGCGAGCGGGTCAGACCTTGACGGGCTCCGCTTCCGGAACGTCTGCCACGATGACGTCGGCCGGCTCGTACGTGTGGTCGAACGGCAGCTCGTTCATGTCCAGCAACGGGTTGGCGTCCTGGCTCGCGACCAGGTCGTGCGCCTCCTCGACGGAGTCGACACTCGGCATCGACCCCGGGAGGTGACGCTGCGAGGACTCCTTGAGGAAGTAGATCGCGATGGCGCCGACGACCGAGGTACCCATGAGGTAGTACGCGGGCATCATGTCGTTGCCGGTCGAGTCGATCAGGAACGCGATGATGAACGGCGTGGTCCCACCGAAGATGGCGACCGCGAAGTTGTACGCGATCCCCATGGCGCCGTAGCGGCTCGCGGTCGGGAACTGCGCCGGGAGCGCCGAGGCGAGGTTGGCGACGTAGAACGTGGCCGGGAAGGCCACCAGCGCCAGGCCGAGCAGCGTGGTCCAGACCGCACCGTGACCGATCAGCAGGAACGCCGGGATGGACAGCACCACAGTGCTGATAGCCCCGATCCACAGCACCGGACGGCGCCCGATCTTGTCCGACCAACGCCCGGTCAACGGGATGCACACGGACATGATGACCAAGATGGGGATGGTCAGCAGCGTGCCGTGCAGCTCGTCGTAACCCTGGTTGGTCGTCAGGTACGTCGGCATGTACGAGGTGAGCGTGTACCCGACCGTGTTGGCCGCGGCGACGCAGATCATCGCCGTCACGATCCCGCGCCAGTACGCCTTGAAGATACCCAGCGGGGTCTTCAGTGCGGCCTCGGCGTCGATCTCGGACGACGCTTCCGAGGAGGGCGCGGCGGCCGCGTTGCCCTGCGCGTCGAGCGTCGCCTGGAAGGTCGGCGACTCCTCGATCTTGTTCCGGAACCAGATCGCGATCAGGCCGAGCGGGCCGGCGATCAGGAACGGCAGCCGCCAGCCCCAGGCGACCATGGTTTCCTGGCCCAGGGTCAACTGAAGCACGGACACCAGAAGCGCACCGAAAGCAAATCCCAGGTAGCTGCCCATGTCGAGCAGGCTCGCCACGAAACCGCGGCGGCTGTCCGGCGCGTGCTCGCTCACGAAGGTCGTCGCACCGGCGTACTCGCCGCCGGTGGAGAACCCCTGGATCAGCTTCGTGGCCACCAGCAGCACCGCGGCCCAGGTACCGATCTGCGCGTAGCCGGGAAGCAGGCCGACGACGAACGTCGACGCGGCCATCAGCATCAGGGTCCACGCCAGTACCTTCTGGCGGCCGATCTTGTCACCGAGCCAGCCGAAGAACACCCCACCGACCGGGCGGGCGACGAAGGTCGCCGCGAAGGTCCCGAACAGGAACAGCGTCTGGACGGACTTGTCGGCCTCCGGCAGGAACACCGGACCCATCGTCGTGATCAGGTAACCGAACACGCCGACGTCGAACCACTCCATCGTGTTTCCGACGATGGTGCCGCCCAGGGCCTTGCGCAGCTTGGACCCGTTGACGATATTCACATGCTTGAAGTGCAGACGGCGACTGAGCAACCGTGGTTTCCTGGTCTTGCCTGCGGCGCCTTGAGCGCCTGGTATAGAGCCGGACATGCTGTTGTCTACGGGCATGTTGAGCTTCTTCCGTGAAGTCATAGCGACGCACAGTCGAGCACCGAGTAGACCGCGGGAGAAAACAGCGGTCTGGGCACTGCCGTACGTCGTCGGCGAAGGTCTTTCGGCTCAGGACGGAATGTTCCGCGCGCGAGGGGCTTCAAATCCGGTTGGGGAGCCCTAGGAAACCTTCGTGACACCAAAAATGCTGACCCCCGGACGAGCCGTCGGCCAGCATTTCAGCGGCAGATCAATCCCCAGTGTACCGCGCCACGGGACTTTTCGATAATCCTGACCGGCGTTGCGAGCACCGCGACGCCTCGTCGCGCCCGGCTCGGAGTGCGACGAGGGGCGCTCGGGTTTGCCCGGGCGCCCCTCGTTCTGCGTCGCTCACATGCGAGTGATCAGACCTTGACGGGCTCCGCATCCGGCAGCTCGTCGGCGACGATCTCGACCGCGTCGGCCGGCTCGTACGTGTGGTCGAACGGCAGCTCGTTCATGTCCAGCAACGGGTTGTCGTCCTGGCTCGCGACCAGGTCGTGGGCCGCCTCGACGGAGTCGACGCTCGGCATCGACCCCGGCAGGTGACGCTGCGAGGACTCCTTCAGGAAGTAGATCGCAATCCCACCGACGAACGACGTGCCCACCAGGTAGTAGGCGGGCATCATGAGGTCGTCCGTGCTGTCGATGAGCCACGCGATGATGAACGGCGCGGTGCCACCGAAGATCGCGACCGCGAAGTTGTACGCGATCCCCATGGCCCCGTACCGGCTGGCGGTCGGGAACTGGGCCGGCAGCGCCGAGGCGATGTTGGACACGTAGAACACGACCGGGAAGGCGATCATCGCCAGCCCGAGCATGGTGGTCCAGACCTTGCCGTCACCGATCAGCAGGAACGCGGGGATGGACAGCACCACGGCGCTGCCGGCGCCGATCCACATCGTCGGACGCCGCCCGATCTTGTCCGAGAGGCGCCCGGCGAACGGGATCGCGAGCGACATGACGACCAGGATCGGGATGGTCAGCAACGTCCCGTGCACCTCGTCGTAGCCCCTGTTGGTGGTGAGGTACGTGGGCATGTACGAGGTGAGCGTGTAGGCGACCGTGTTGGCGGCGGCGACGCAGATCATGGACGCCAGAATCCCGCGCCAGTAGGCCTTGAAGATGCCGACCGGGGTCTTGAGCGACGCTTCCGCGCTGATGTCGGCCTCGGACGCGGTCGCGTTCGAGGCGGAGGCCACCTCCTGCGCGTCCTGCGCGGCGGTGAAGGCCGGGGACTCCTCGATCTTGTTCCGGAACCAGATCGCGATCAGGCCGAGCGGGCCGGCGATCAGGAACGGCAGGCGCCAGGCCCAGGCCTCCATCTCGTGCTGGCCCAGCGTGAGCTGGAGCACGGACACCACGGCGGCACCCAGCGCGAAGCCGAGGTAGCTGCCCACGTCCAGCCAGCTGGCGAAGTACCCGCGGCGGCTGTCCGGCGAGTGCTCGCTGACGAACGTGGTCGCGCCGGCGTACTCGCCACCGGTCGAGAAGCCCTGGATCAGCTTCGTGACCACGAGCAGGACGGCAGCCCAGATGCCGATCTGCGCGTACCCCGGCAGCAGGCCGACGACGAACGTCGACGCGGCCATCATGATGAGGGTCCAGGCCAGGACCCGCTGGCGGCCGACCTTGTCGCCGAGCCAGCCGAAGAACACCCCACCGACCGGGCGGGCGATGAAGGTCACCGCGAACGTCCCGAGCAGGAACAGCGTCTGGACCGACTTGTCGGCCTCCGGCAGGAACACCGGGCCCATCGTCGTGATCAGGTACCCGAACACGCCGACGTCGAACCACTCCATCGTGTTTCCGACGATCGTGCCGCCCAGGGCTTTCCGCAGCCGGCCCGGGTTGACGATGTTGATGTGCTTGAAATGCAGACGACGGCTCTCGAGCCGTGGCTTCCTGGTCTTACCTGCGGCGCCTGGAGCGCCTGTCATTGAGCTGGACATGCTGCTGTCTTTGGGCATGTGAGCTTCTTCCGTGAAGTCAGGTCGTGCGGTACGGCTGCGCGCCGGCGGATCGCGGGAGAAAACAGCGGTCCACCTGCGGCCGGACATCGTCGGCGAAGGTTTTTCGGCTCCGGACGGAATAGACCGTGCGCGAGGAGCTTCAGATCCGGTAGGGAGCCCTAGGAAACCTTCGTGACACTAAAATGCTGACCTCCGGATTCACCGGCGGCCAGCATTTCAGCAGTAGATCGAATTACACTATACCGCGTCGTGGTCCGTTTCAAGAATCTTGACAAGAGTCTCGAGCACGGCGGGCGCCTCGTCGCCCTCCGCGCGGAGCACGACGACGTCGCCATTGGCGGCGCCGAGGCTCATCAGCGACAGGATGCTTGAGGCGTCCATCGCGTCGTCGGCCGGCTCGCCGTCCATGGCGATGGTGACCTCGATCGGCTGCTCGCCGACCGCCTCGGCGAAGATCGCGGCGGGCCGGGCGTGCAGGCCGACGCGGCTGGCGATGGTGGCCTTACGTTCGATCATGGTTGCTCCTGTGTCGTCGGTGGGTGGTGATGCGGGTGTTGGTCGTGGTGAGCTAAACGCCGAGTGTGTCAAGGATTGGCAGCTTTGCGCGGACCCTCGCCTTGGCCTCGGTCGCGCTCGGTGCCGCGAGGGCCACCTTCGCCAGCTCCCGCGCCTCATCCAGGGTGACGCTCCCGAGCACCGCGCCGACGGCGGCCAGCGCGCGGGGCGTCATCGACAGGGTAGACACACCCAGCCCTGCGAGCACGACAGCGAGGGCCGGGTCGGCCGCAGCCTCCCCGCACACCCCCACCGGCTTGTTGTGCCCCTCGGCCACCGATCCGGCGACGGTGAGTCCGATCAGCTGGAGCACCGCGGGCTGCCAGGGGTTGTTCAGGGCCGCGAGGGTGCCCAGCTGGCGGTCCGCGGCCATCGTGTACTGGCTGAGGTCGTTCGTGCCCAGGCTGGCGAACTCCACCTTGCCGAGGATGGCCTCGGCCGTGAGCGCAGCCGACGGCACCTCGACCATGACCCCGGGGGTCTTCAGCCCGGCGGCCGCGCACATGCCCGCGAAGTGCTCGGCCTCGTCGACCGTCGCGATCATCGGCGCCATCACCCACACCAGAGCCTCGGAGCCCTCCGCGGCCGTGGCGATCGCCTTGAGCTGGCGCTCGAGCACGCCGGGCGAGGTCCAGTCCGTCCGGTAGCCCCGCACGCCGAGCGCAGGGTTCGGCTCGGTCGCATCGGTGAGGAACGGCAGCGGCTTGTCCGCGCCGGCGTCCAGGGTGCGGACGACGACCTTCTTGCCCGGGAAGGCGTCGAACACGCCCTTGTAGGCCGCGACCTGGTCCTCGTTCGACGGCTCCTTGTCCCTGCCGAGGAAGCAGAACTCGGTCCGCAGCAGCCCGACGCCCTGGGCGCCCGCGGCTGCGGCCTTGACCGCATCCTCGGCTCCCCCGACGTTGGACAGCAGCGGGATCAGGTGCCCGTCCGACGTCGAACCGTTCCCGTCGAAGCGGGACAGCGCGGACGCCGTCGTGGTCCAGGCCAGTGCCGCGGCGACCTGGGCCTCGTCCGGACCCACCGAGATGGTCCCGGCGGCCCCGTCGACGTAGATCTCCGTGCCGTCGGCGAGCTCCTCGACCCCGGCGGCGGCGACGACGGCCGGCAGCCCCAGCGCCCGGGCGATGATCGCCGTGTGGGACTGGGGACCGCCGCTGGAGGTGACCAGCGCGAGGACCTTCTTCGTGTCCAGGGTCGCCGTGTCTGCCGGGGCGAGGTCCTCGGCGACCAGGATGAACGGCTCGTCGGACGCCGGGATCCCGGGGGCGGGCACCCCCCGGAGCTCGGCGACGATCCGGGACCGGACGTCCAGGACGTCCGTCGCCCGTTCCGCCATGTAGCCGCCGAGGTTGTGCAGCATCTCGGCGACCGACGCACTGGCGTCCCAGACCGCCCGCTCGGGCCCGGTGCCCTTGTTGATCAGCTTGATCGCCGACTTGATGAGCATCGGGTCCGCAGCCATCAGCGCAGTAGCCTCCAGGACCGCCTTGGCGCCACCCTCGGCACCCGCCGCCCGTCGCTTCAGCTCCGCCTGGACGGTCTTGGAGGCCGTCCGCAGCGCGTCCGCTGCCTGCTCGGGTGTCGTCGACGCGGCCAGCTTCTCGCCGGCCGGTGGCTCACTGACGGGCTTGGGCATCTGACGCACGACGCCGATGATGCGTCCGGGAGTGACACCAACACCTGAAAAGTTCTGCACGGAACGTCCTCGATTCTTGTCCGGAAGCCTGTCGAAAGCCTAGGCGGAGACCAGCGCGGGACTCTGGGACTCGGCCGGCTCCTTCTTGACGGCGTACCGCTTGAGCGCGATGACGGCCAGCGCCGAGATCACCGCACCGACGGCAATCGCCAAGATGAAGAGCCCGACGTTACCAATCGCGAAGAAGACGAAGATCCCACCGTGCGGGGCCTTCGACGTCACGCCGCCGGCCATGCAGATCGCGCCCGTCGTCGCGGCGCCCAGCATGCTCGCGGGGATCACGCGCAGCGGGTCGGCGGCGGCGAACGGGATGGCACCCTCGGAGATGAAGGACGCGCCCAGCAGCCATGCCGCCTTGCCGTTCTCGCGCTCGGCGAGGCTGAAGAGCTTCTTGTCGAGCACCGTGGCCAAGGCCATGGCGAGCGGCGGGACCATCCCGGCGGCCATCACGGCGGCCATGATCTTCCACGGCGCCGGGTTGTCGATGGTCGCGGCCGACAGGCCGGCGACGGCGAACGCGTAGGCGACCTTGTTGACCGGTCCGCCGAGGTCGAAGGCCATCATCAGGCCCAGGATGACGCCCAGCGCGATGGCGCTCACGCCGCTCATGCCGGTCAGCCAGGAGCTCAGCCCCTTGGTGACCGCCGCGATGGGGCCGCCGAGGATCAGGAACATCGCACCGGACGCCACGATGGACGCGACCAGCGGGATGATCACGACAGGCATCAGGCTGCGCAGCCAGCGGGGAACGTTGAGCCGCTCGAAGCTCTTCGCGACGACACCGGCCAGCAGTCCACCGACGATGCCGCCGAGGAAGCCCGCACCCATGTATCCCGCGACCGCACCGGCCACGAACCCGGGCGCGATGCCCGGCCGGTCCGCGATCGCATAGGCGATGTACCCGGCGAGCGCGGGGACCAGGAAGCCCATCGACAGGGCGCCGATCTTGAAGAGCACCGCACCGAGGAAGTAGAGCAGGCCCTGCGGAGGCAGGTGGGCGAGGGTGAAGCCCTTGATGACATCGTCCGCAGTAGTGCCGAGCGCGATCTGGTAGTGCGCGAGCAGGAAGCCCAGGGCGATTAGCAGACCGCCACCGGCGACGAACGGGATCATGTAGCTGACGCCGGTGAGCAGCGCGCGCTTGACCCGCTGGCCCATGTGCTCACCCGCCTCGTCGCTGTCGGCGCCCGGGTCAAGGCCCCCGGTGACGCGTCGCGCGTTCGGGTTCTTGGCCGCCGCGAGGGCTTCGGCGATCATCTTGGCGGGCTCATCGATGCCGCGCTTGACCGGGGCGTTGATGACCGGCTTGCCGACGAAGCGCTCCTTGCCGCGCACATCGACGTCGACCGCGAAGATGACGGCGCCGGCCGCCGCGATGACTGCGGGGTCGAGCGGGGTAAGTCCGGCCGAGCCCTGGGTCTCGACGTGGAGCTCGACGCCGGCCTCGCGAGCCGCGGCGGCGAGTGCGTCCGCGGCCATGTAGGTGTGCGCGATACCGGTGGGGCAGGCGGTAATCGCGACCAGGCTGATCGCGTCCGCAGACCGGCCCGCACTCGCCGCGGCGTCCGCCGCGGCGCTCTCGGTGGCGGCAGCCGCGGCGGCGTCGGGCGTGGGGCTGACGACGGCGGTCACCAGCTCGACGATCTCGTCCGGCGACTTCGCCTCGCGCAGCGAACCGGTGAAGTCCTTCTTCATGAGCGACCGGGCCAGCTTGGCGAGCAGCTTGAGGTGCTCGGTGTCCGCGCCGGCGGGCGCCGCGATGAAGAAGACCAGGTCCGCGGGACCGTCCTTGGACCCGAAGTCGACCGCGGGCGTCAGCCTGGCCATGGCCAGGGTCGGCTCGAGGACGGCCGTCGAGCGGCAGTGCGGGATGGCCAGTCCACCGGGGATACCGGTGGCGGTCTTGGACTCCCGGGCGATGGCGTCCGCGTACAGGCCCTCGACCTCAGTGGCGCGGCCTGCCGCCACGACGAGCTCGGCCAGCTTGCGGATGACGGTGGATGGATCGGAACCGAGGTTCTGGTCCAGAGCCACCAGCTGCGGGGTGATCAAGGCACTCATTTGGTCATCCTCCATTGGATGTAGGAGCAAACACCGTCACGGTGACGGCATCAGGATCTGTCTCGCTGCGCGCCGGGACGGTAGATCCCGGAAGAGAGGCGGCGGCCGCGCCGTGCGCGGCGGCCTGGCGCAGGCAGTCGGCCGGCGAGGCGCCCGCGATGTCGCTCAGCAGGTAGCCGGCGAGCGCGGAGTCGCCCGCGCCGACGGTGCTGACGGCGACGATCTTGGGGCTCTGGGCGAACCAGCAGCCGTCCGCGGTGACCAGCACGGCGCCCTTGGAGCCGAGCGTCGCCAGGACCGCGCCGACCCCGCCGGCGACCAGCTTCCGGGCCGCGTCAGCAGCCAGGTGCGGGTCGGCCTCCAGGCTGTCGCCGTCCGAGATCCCGGTGAGCTCCGCGAGCTCCTCGGCGTTCGGCTTGAGCAGGTCGGGGCGGGACGCGATCGCGGCGGCGAGCGGTGCCCCCGAGGAGTCGATCGCGACCTTGGGCGCGTTCACGCCGTGCCGGCGGTGCAGCTCGTCGGTGATCTCCGCATAGAACTCGGCCGGCACGCCCGGCGGCAACGAACCCGCCAGCACGAGCCAGCGCGCGCCCTCGGCCTTTTCCAGGACCAGCTCGACCAGCGCGCGCTGCTGCGCCGCGGTGAGCTCCGGTCCCGGCTCGTTCACCTTGGTGGTGGTGCCGTCGGGCTCGGTGATGGCCACGTTGCTGCGCAGCCGGGCGCCGATGTGCAGGCCCAGGTGCGGGATCTTCTGCTCCTCGAGCGCCAGCAGAACCGGGTCCTCGTCGTCGCCCGGCAGGATCGCCAGGCTCCGCACTCCGGAGACCTCGAGCGCGCGGGCGATGTTGACGCCCTTGCCGCCCGGCTCCTGGTGGGCGGCGACCGCGCGCTGCACGTCGCCGCGGGCCAGCGGGCCGGCGAGCTCGATCGTGCGGTCGAGGCTGGGGTTGGGGGTCAGGGTGATGATCATGCGATCACAATCTCGACGTCGGCCGCGGCCAGGGCTGCGGCGAGCTGCGCGGATGGGGGGACTTCGGTGATGAGGGTGTCGACGTCGCGGAGGCTGGCAAACCGGACCAGCGACTCCTCGCCGAGCTTGGAGGAGTCGACGAGCGCGACGACGCGGCGGGCGGACCGGATCATGGCGGTCTTGACGGCCGCCTCGACCGAGTCCGGGGTGCTGAACCCGAACTGCGCGTCGACGCCGTTGGTGCCGACGAACGCGATGTCCGTGCGCAGGGCCTCGAGCTGCGCGGTCGTGCTGGAACCCACGATCGCGCTGGTCAAGCCGCGGACCCGCCCCCCCAAGATGTGCACCTGAATATCGTCGTTGACGGCGAGCTTCAGCGCGATCGGGAGACCGTTCGTGATGACCAGGAGCCGGTCGTCCGGGCTGGCCGGGGTCCAGTCGACGAGCCGCTCGGCGAGGCGTTCGGTCGTGGTGCCGGCGTCCAGGATGATCGAGGCGGTCCGGCTGGTCGGGACCAGCTTCAGGGCGGCCGCCGCGATCCGGGCCTTCTCGTCCTGGTGCTGAGTCTGGCGCTCGGTGATGCTCGGCTCGGACATGCTCAGCCGGTTCATCGCGACGGCGCCGCCGTGCACCCGGCGCAGCTGGCGCGCGCTCTCCAGGGCGTCCAGGTCCCTACGGACCGTCTCCCGGGTGATGTTGAAACGCTCCGCCAGCTCGTTGACGGTGACCCGCCCCGCCTCGGTCACCCGGACGGCGATGAGGAGCTGACGCTCTTCGGCGAACACGGGGCCTCCTCAACGGTGAGTGGATATCAGGCCCGGCGTTCTTGGCCTTGCCCGACACTATCTGTGTTTGTCTTTGGTTGTCAACAGCCTCGCAGACAAACACAGAGGGCGCCCGGTAGCCACCGGGCGCCCTGCGATCTGACCTGTTCTGCTGGGGTGCTATTCGACCCCGAGGAGCACCTCGACGGCTCGGTCGCAGAACGCGTCGACGGGCCCCTCGGCGTAGCCGGCCCCGCCCGAGCGCCGCCGGAAGGTCGCCGATCGCACGTCATGGGCCGACAGCGGCTCGCCCCGATCGAAGTAGCCGACCAGGCGGTGGCAGAGCGCGTCCACGTCGGCCGGCGCATACCCGGCGGCGCCGCGATGGGGGCGGACGAACTTCTCGCCGTCGGACCTGGTCAGGCGCCCGTACAGCGACCGCGCGCCGTCCGCGAGCCGTTCCATCCACGCCTGCTGGCCGTGGGCCGCCACGAACTCCTGTCGCGCCCGGGCGATGAACGCGGCCTCGAGGCGGTCCAGGGCGGAATCGACCGCGCCGGTGGCGTACCCGCCGCGCACGATGTCGAACGCCGTCGCGCGCACGTCGTGACCGGTCAGCGGCTTGGCTTCCTTGCCCTCGTACGCCCGCCGGGCGAGGTCGAAGAACTCATCGACCTCATCGGTCGCGTAGCCGGACCTCAGGCGCGAGACGGTCTTGAACATGCCTTCGCTCACGCGTCCTCCTCGGCGGCAAGCTGCCCGCACGCGCCGTCGATGTCGCTGCCGCGGGTGTCGCGGAGCGTCGTCGGGATGCCGTGCGCGCGCAGCCTGGCCACGAACTCCGCCTCGACCGCCGGGTCGCTCGACGTCCACTTGGAGCCGGGCGTCGGGTTGAGCGGGATGGGGTTGCAGTGCACCCAGCCCTTCCCGCGGGCGTTGAGCTTCTCGCCCAGCAGGTCCGCACGCCAGCCGTGGTCGTTGATGTCGCGGATCAGCGCGTACTCGATCGACACCCGCCGGCCGGTGACCTCGAAGTAGTGGTACGCCGCGTCGATGGTCTCGTCCACGCTCCACTTCGTGTTGATCGGCACGAGCTCGTCGCGCAGCTCGTCGTCGGGCGCGTGCAGCGAGACCGCGAGCGTCACCGGGATGCCCTCATTGGTGAGCCTGGTGATGGCCGGGACGAGGCCGACCGTGGAGACCGTGATGTTGCGCGCGGACATCCCGAACCCGTCGGGGGTCGGCGCGATCAGCCGCCGCACCGTCTCCATGACGGACCGGTAGTTGGCGAGCGGCTCGCCCATGCCCATGAACACGATGTTCGACAGGCGGGTCGGGCTGCCACCGACCTCGCCGTCGGCCAGGGACCTCGCGGCCGAGCGGACCTGCTCGACGATCTCCGCCGTCGACAGGTTCCGCGTCAGCCCGAGCTGTCCGGTGGCGCAGAAGGCGCACGCCAGCCCGCAGCCGGCCTGGCTCGAGACGCACAGCGTCGAGCGGTGCTTGTACCGCATCAGGACGGACTCGACCTTGGCGCCGTCGAACATCTTCCACAGGGTCTTGACGGTCGTGCCGCGGTCGGCCTGCATGGTCTTCGCCGCGGTGAGCAGCGGCGGGAAGAGACCGGCCACCAGCACGTCGCGGCTGGCCTTGGGCAGGTCCGTCATCGCCTCGGGGTCGGCGGTGAGGTGCGTGAAGTAGTGGGTCGCGAGCTGCTTGGCCCGGAACGGCTTCTCCCCCAGGTCCTCGACCGCCTGCACGCGCTCGGCGGGGGTCAGGTCGACGAAGTGTCGCGGTGGCTTGCCGCGCGGGCCACGCCGGCTCGCGGAGAAGTCCAGGGCGACCGGCGTCGCGGTCCTCGGGGCGGTGGTGGGCACAGTCAACGAATTTCCCTTTCAGTCGCCCACTGGCAGGGACACCAGCAGGACGAGGTACACGACGGGCGCGGTCAGCAGCATCGAGTCGAGGCGGTCCAGGACGCCGCCGTGGCCGGGCAGCAGGCTGCCCATGTCCTTGAGCTCGAGGTCGCGCTTGATCAGCGACTCGGACAGGTCGCCGACGATCGCGGTCGTCACGGTCGCCAGGCCCAGGGCGACCCCGACCAACGGGTTCGACCCGAACAGCCAGCGATAGCCGACCGCTCCGACGGCGCAGCACAGCACGACCGACCCGGCCAGCCCCTCCCAGGTCTTCTTCGGGCTGACCGACGGCGCGAGCGGGTGCCTGCCGATCAGGACGCCCGCGGTGTACCCGCCGACGTCGCTCGCCACGGCGAGCAGCACGAACAGCAGCACCCGCAGCGCGCCGTCGGGCATCGAGAGCATGAGCATCACGAAGCCGGCGAGGAACGGCAGGTACGCGGCCGCGAAGATCCCCGCGGTGGAGTCCCGCAGCGCGGCGGTCGGGTCCCGCAACGCGGCCGGCCCGTCGCCGAGGCCGAGCACCCGCCAGACGACGAGGCCGCCCGCGGTGAGCATGAACGCGACGAGCAGCGCCTCGCTGCCCGCGACGTACGCCGAGACGAGGATCCCGGTCGAACCCACCAGCAGCATGAACAGCGGCAGGTGGATGTCCCGGCGCTTGAGTGCCTGGTCGAGCTCCCAGAGGGACGCCCAGACCGCGATCACCGCGATCCCGACGAAGACCTCCTTGCGGACGAACAGCGACGCGCCCACCGCGGCGAGCAGCCCCAGGCCGACGGCGGTCGCCACCGGCAGGTCGCGGCCGGAGCGCGTGACCTGTGGAACAGCGGGGTGGGCGAGCTCTGTCATCAGACCTCGAGCAGCTCGCTCTCCTTGGCCGCAAGCACGACGTCGATGACCTCGACACGCTTCTTGGTCAGTCCCTCGAGCTCCTTCTCGGCGCGCGCGACGGCGTCCTCGCCCGCCTCGCCGTCCTTCGCGATGCGGTCCAGCTCGTCCTTGGCCCGACGGCGGATGTTGCGCACCGCGATGCGCGCATCCTCGGCCTTGGTCCGGGCGAGCTTGACGAAGTCCTTGCGGCGCTCCTCCGTCAGGGAGGGCAGCACGACGCGGATGACGTTGCCGTCGTCCGTCGGGTTGACGCCCAGGTCGGAGTCGCGCAACGCCTTCTCGATGCCCACCATGGAGGACTTGTCGAACGGTGAGATGAGGATCGTGCGCGCCTCGGGGGTGCTGAACGACGCGAGCTGCTGCAGCGGCGTCGGACTGCCGTAGTAGTCGACGAAGATCTTCGTGAACATCGCCGCGCTCGCACGACCGGTTCGGATCGTTGCGAAGTCTTCCTTGGCGACCTCGATCGCCTTGTCCATCTTCTCCTCGGCCTCGAGGAGGGTGTCGTCGATCACCGGTGCTCCTTAGTTCGCATGAATCGCGTGATGTGGGGCGTGGCTGCCGGACGACCTCGCCTGAGAGAGCTCAGTCGGCAGTGACCAACGTGCCGATCTTCTCACCCTGCAGGGCCCGAGTGACGTTGCCGGCCTCACTCATGCCGAAGACGCGCATCCGTACGCCATTGTCCTTGCACAGGCTGAACGCCGTCGAGTCGACGACCTCGAGGCCCTGCAGCAGCGCCTCGTTGTACGTGACGTGGTCCAGCCGGACGGCCGACGGGTCCGTTCGCGGGTCGGCGTTGTAGACACCGTCGACGCCGTTCTTGCCCATCAGGACCTCCTGGCAGTGCGTCTCGAGCGCACGCTGGACCGCGACGGTGTCCGTGGAGAAGTACGGCATGCCGGCGCCGGCACCGAAGATGACGACGCGGCCCTTCTCCATGTGCCGGATCGCGCGCAGCGGGATGTACGGCTCGGCCACCTGGCCCATGGTGATCGCGGTCTGCACGCGGGTGTCCACGCCGACCTGTTCGAGGAAGTCCTGCAGCGCGAGGCAGTTCATCACGGTGCCGAGCATGCCCATGTAGTCCGCGCGGGCCCGGTCCATGCCGCGCTGGGAGAGCTCGGCGCCGCGGAAGAAGTTCCCGCCGCCGGTCACGATGGCGACCTGGATGCCGTCCTGCACCGCGACCGCGATCTCTGCCGCAACTCGCTGGACGACGTCGGGCGCGAGGCCGATGGCCCCACCGCCGAAGGTCTCCCCCGAGAGCTTGAGCAGCACCCGGCGGGTGGCTGACGCGCCGCGGACGGTCCCTGCGCTCTGCATGGCCGTCAAATCGAGTTCCTGCGCCACGTGTCCTCCACTTGCTGTCTCCGCTGCCCGTGCTGCCTGCATCGTGCTGCCTGCTGCGTGCGCTCTGCTGGTTCGCCCCGCCGTGGCGTAGCCGTGCTGCGGAAGTGGCCCCGGTCCCGAAGGACCGGGGCCACCCCCAACTACGTCAGATCAGGCGCCGACGCGGAACCGCGCGAAGCCGGTGACCGTGCCGCCGACCTCGGCGAGCACCTGGGCGACCGTCTTCTTCGGGTCCTTCGCGAACGCCTGGTCCACCAGGACCGTGTCCTTGAAGAAGCCGTTCAGGCGACCCTCGATGATCTTCGGGAGCGCCTGCTCCGGCTTGCCCTCGTTGCGCGAGGTCTCCTCGGCGATCCGGCGCTCCGAGACGACCGTCTCGGCCGGGACGTCCTGCCGAGTGAGGTAGACCGGGGAGTACGCCGCGATGTGCATCGCGATGTCCTTGGCGACCGAGGAACCGGCCGCGTCGGTACCGACGAGCACGCCGACCTGCGGGGGCAGGTCCTTGTTCACCTTGTGCAGGTAGACAGCCACGTGCTCAGCGGCGACGCGCGCCACCCGGCGCACGACGATCCGCTCGCCGAGGGTGGCCGCAGTGTCGTCGACCAGTCCCTGAACCGTGGTGCCGTCGACCTCGCTGGAGAGCAGCACGTCCGCGTCGCGGGCACCCGAGGCGATCGCCGCGGCGAGCACCTTGTCTGCCAGGCCACGGAACGTGACGTTCTTCGCCACGAAGTCCGTCTCGGAGTTGACCTCGACGAGGACTCCGACCTGGCCTTCGCCGTCCGGGGTGGCGGTGACTTCCGCCGCCACCAGACCGTCGGAGGCCGAGCGGCCCTCGCGCTTGCTGACGCCCTTGAGGCCCTTGACTCGGATGAGCTCGAGCGCCTTTTCGGCGTCGCCGTCCGCCTCGTCGAGCGCCTTCTTGACGTCGAGCATGCCCGCACCGGTGCGTTCCCGGAGCGCCTTGATGTCAACGGCGGTGTAGTTCGCCATCAGAATTCCGTCCTTCGTCGATGCCAGTTGCGAGTGTGCTTGCGTCCTACTCGGACTTCGCGGCCTCGTCGGTCTCGGGGGCAGCAGCCTCGGGGACGACCTCGACCGGAGCGACAGCCTCGGCGACGGGCGCCTCGGGGACGACCTCGACCGGAGCGACGACCTCGGCGACGGGCGCCTCGGGGACGACCTCGACCGGAGCGACAGCC
>NZ_DATCNW010000446.1:0-2784 GCF_036565025.1 Pengzhenrongella sp. | reverse complement strand
GCTACCTGCAGTGTCGCTACCTGCGGCGTCGCTACCTGCGGCGTCGCTACCTGCGGCGTCGCTGCTCGCGCCCGCACTGCCTGCGCCTCCGCGACGGCCCACATCCCTGCGCTCCGCGTCCGGGCGACCGCTGGCGTCGTTCGCGCCGTCGTTCCGGCCGTCCGAGTTCTCCGGCACGTTCTCCGGGCCACTCACGCCGCGACTCCCTCGGCGCCGAGCACGGCGTCCGGCGCGAGCCGGGCCCCGCGGGCCCAGTCGGCAGCCGCCATCGGACGCTTGCCGGCGGGCGAGACCGCACCGAGCGCGACGGCGTGGGTGGCCGTGCCGACCAGCACCTCGTCGCGGCCGGCGCGCAGTACGCCGGGCGGCAGGTCGGTCACATCAGGTCGCGGCACAACGGGGCCGAGCTTGAGCCGGGCGCCGTCGGGCGCGGTCGTCCAGGGTCCCGGTGCCGGGGTGCAGCCGCGGATCAGCCGGTCGACGGCGTGCGCGGGGTGTGTCCAGCGGACCCGGGCCTCGGCGACCTCGAGCTTCGGCGCGATGCTCACGCCGTCGGCGCCCTGCGGGACCGGGCTGGCGTCGCCGTCCTCGATCGCGTCGAGGGTCCCGACGAGCAGGCTGCCGCCCGCGACCGCGAGCCGCCCGAGCAGGTCGCCGGACGTGTCGCGGGCGCGGATCGTCTCGGTCAGCGTGCCGTAGACGGGCCCGGTGTCCAGGCCCTCTTCGATGCGGAACGTCGTCGCGCCGGTGACCTCGTCGCCCGCGATGACCGCGCGCTGGACGGGCGCGGCCCCGCGCCAGGCGGGCAGCACCGAGAAGTGCAGGTTGACCCAGCCGTGCTTCGGCACGTCGAGCACCGTGGCGGGCAGCAGCGCGCCGTAGGCGACGACCGGGGCGCAGTCGACCGCGAGCTCGGCGAGCCGGGTCCGGAAGTCCGCCTCGCGCGGGCTGCGCGGCGTGAGGACCTCGACGCCGGCCTCCTCGGCGCGCCGCTTCACGGGGCTGGCCACGAGATGGTTCCCCCGGCCGGCCCGGGCGTCGGGGCGGGTCAGCACCGCGACCACCTCATGCCGGGAGTTGAGCAGCGCCTCGAGCGCGGGCACGGCGACCTCAGGGGTCCCGGCAAAGAGCAGTCGCATGGGCGAGAGTCTAGGCGGGCCCCTGCGAGGTCCGGTCAGGCGGACGAGCGCCCGGCCCGGTGCTACCGGCGGGAACGTGGCACGGCGACCGGCAGGCCTCGCGCGTGCAGGTCACGTCGCAGCTGGCTCGCCGTGACAAACAGCACGGCGTCGTACCCCGCGACCGACGCCGCCTCGACGTTCCCCGGCGCGTCGTCGACGAACGTCGTCCGACCCGGCTCGAGGCCGAACCGCTCGGCGAGCAGCGCGAAGATCCGCGGGTCCGGCTTCGCGATCCCCTCCTGGCCCGAGACGAGCACGCCCTCGAGCAGGCCGACCGAGGGCGCGGCGGGCTCGGCGTAGTGGTAGGTCTCGGCCGACCAGTTGGTGAGCCCGAGCACCCGGATGCCGCCCGCCGCGAGCTCGCGGACCACCTCCTCGGAACCCTCGACCGGGCCCGGCACGGACGCGGCGAAGTTCTCCCGGTAGATGTCGAGCGCGGCGACGTGCTGCGGGAACCGGGCGCGGACGTCGGCCCGCGCCTTCTCCCAGGACCGTCCGGCGTCCTGGCGGTGGTTGAAGCTCGGGAAGTCGATCTCGTCGAAGAACGCCTCGACCTCCATCCGCTCCATCCGCCCGATGTACGGCAGGTACGGGTCCCACCGCACCAGGACGTTGCCGAGATCGAACACGACGGCGTCGATCCCACGCCTGCGGGGGTCCGAGCTGCTCACAGCATCTCCTTGGGGTCGAGCTGGACGCGGACGGTGCCGCCCTCGCGTCGTGCGCTGCGCACGGCCGACGACGCGGCGAGCGTCGCGGCGAGCGCGTCCCCCGACCGTACGGGCACCCGGACGATCGCTCGCACCGGTCGGTCGAGCGTCGCGGGTTCACGTTGCCCGGCGGCGCGCGGGGCGGGCGGCTCGTCGACGTTGACCGGGCCGAGCACCTCCCCGCCGGGCGGCAGGTCCAGTCGGGCCAGGATCGCGCCGACGGCGTCCGGGGTCCCGGTCACGGCCGCGACCCGGGCCGCGGGCGGCAGGTTGAGCTCGGTGCGCTCGGCGAGCTCGCGCTCCGCGAAGCCGACCGGGTCCCAGCGGACCAGGGCCTGTGTCGGGGCCGGCGCGGCGTCCCCGACGAGCAGCACGACGCCGCCGTCGGCGGACGAGCGCACCAGCGACGCGGCTGCCAGCCAGCGGTGCACCGCCTCCTCCCCCGTGCGCAACGAGACGCGCGCGGTCGACACCGCTGCGTCGAGCAGCAGGGCCGCGACGTAGCCGCCGTCGGCCACCGGTTCGGCGCCCGGGGTCGCGACGACCAGCGCGGGCTTGCCGGTCACGCGCGCCAGCACGCCGGTCGCGGAGCCCGCGCCGGAGACCCGGACGGTCACCCCGGGGAACGCCCGGCCGAGCTCCTCGGCGGTCCGGTCGGACCCCACGCGCACCGACCGCAGACCGCCGTCCCCGCACTCCTCGCAGCGCCAGCCGGTCGCGAGCGCGCCGCACCAGGTGCAGTGCGGGACCCCGCCCGCGGAGGCGAGGGCGAGCGGTCCGTGGCACACGCGGCACCGCGCGACCTCCCGGCACCGCGCGCACGCGACCACCGGCAGGTACCCGGCCCGCGGGACCTGCACCAGGACGGGCCCGGACCCGAGCGCGTCCCGGGC
>NZ_DATCNW010000445.1:0-1637 GCF_036565025.1 Pengzhenrongella sp. | reverse complement strand
GACGGATGAAAGTCAAGTGGACGTCGGTGGTGGCTGGTGGGATCCTTTGGTTGGGTGCGGGTGACTGACGTAGCGAAGAGCAGACGGTTGGGGCTTCATGGAGTCTGTCGCGCGGCTTTGCCCTTCGAGGGCCTTGAAGATGCGCGCCCCGGTGTCGCGCCTGCACCCGTTTTCGCCGGCCCGGCGGCTTTCCAGTCGGCGATCGTCCGGCGGTAGGCGGTCTCGGCTCGGCGGGCGATCTCGCGTTCGGCCTCGCGGGTCTGGGCGTTTTTGTTGCCGGCGATTCCGCGCACGCCTTTGCGTGGCGGGGCGCCTGCGGCGAGCTCGAGCTGGCGGATCTTCGAGCGGGTCATCGAGGGGCGCGCGTAGGCGTAGTCCTCCTGACGGGTGAGCAGACACCAAAACAGGCAGGCGAGCTTGCGGGCGGTCGCGGTCGCGGCGACCTGCGGGCCTTTGCGGGCGCGGATCCGCTCGAAGAACGCCTTGAGCGGCCCCGGCGTCTGGGCGACCGACCAGGCGGCCTCACCGAGCATCCCCCGGGCCAGGCTGGAGCCCGCCTTGCTGATCCGGCCGTGGCGGGCCTCGGCGTTGCCGGACTGGCGTACCCGCGGATCCAAGCCGAGATAGCCGACAACGTGTCGTGCGGAGGGGAAGCGGCGGATGTCGCCGACCGAGGCCATGAACGCCGCGGCGGTATGCAGGTTGACGCCGGGGACTGTCATCAGCCGCTGGATCTGCGGCGAGTCGAGCGCCTGCGTGGCCAGCGCCGCCTCGAGCGCCCCGATCTCCGTGTCGAGGAAGTCGATCTGGCGGAGGCAGCCGTCGAGGGTCAGCCGCTCGTCGATCGGCAACTGCAGCTCGGCCAGCCACGCCCGGCCCTTCTTGCCGAAGCAGTCGCTGACCGGCGGGCGGCCGCAGAGGTTGCGCGCGGGGACCGCGTGTGCCTCGTTCTTGGCGCGTGTGCGGGCACGGACGAGCGCCTCCCGTCGTGCGCAGAGCCTGCGCAGCGCCCGTGTCCGCTCATCCGGGGCCCACACCGTCTCCAGGAACCCGGAGCCGGCGAGCCGGGCGAGCGTCCGGGCGTCCAGCCGGTCGGTCTTCGCCGTCGCCTTGCTGATCTGCGGCAACTTGCGCGTGTTCGCGACCAACACCGCCGCGACATGCGGCTCGATGATCTCAGCGATCAACCCCGCACCGCTGGTCGCCTCCAACGCCACGACATCGTCGGCCGCGAGACTGCGAGCGAACAGCTCGAGCTCCTCCACAACAGTGTTGATCCGGCCGGCCGAGCGCGCGTGGCCGTCCGGCTCCACGATCGCGATCTCGCAGAAGTCGCGATGCACGTCCATCCCGATGAACCTCACCGATCCCTCCCCTCCTCGACGACAACACGGGAAGCCGGCGGGCGAAGCGACAACGACGGATACGTGCTCACAGCACACCCGGGCAGGTCGCAGGGGCGGCCACGAACAACGCCGGGCTCGCAGCCCATCGGTTACCGGCGGCCTGCCCCACCTGTGCTTCCCAGGAGCAGCCCCTGTCCCGGGACACCGATCCTGCCCAAGACACCGGACGACCCCATCCCCACAGTTTCATCCCCGGACAACGGCTCCGCCTACGTCTCCACCATCCACGCG
>NZ_DATCNW010000444.1:0-1709 GCF_036565025.1 Pengzhenrongella sp. | reverse complement strand
ATCTGCGGCCGAGACCTCGCGCAGGAATGCGCCCAGCGCCCGGCCCAGCTCGACGGGACGGCCGATGGAATCGCCCTTCCAGAACGGCATCCGCCCCGTCTCGCCCGGCGCGGGAGTCACCAGCACGCGATCGTGGGTGATGTCCTGGATGCGCCACGAGGACGAGCCGAGCAGGAACACGTCTCCGACACGGGACTCGTAGACCATCTCCTCGTCCAGCTCGCCGACGCGCCGCCCCGGCCCGTCCGCTCCTGCGAGAAAAACGCCGAACAGGCCGCGGTCGGGGATCGTCCCACCACTGGTCACGGCGAGTCGCTGCGCGCCGCCGCGGGCGCTCAGCTCGCCGGTGACGCGGTCCCAGGTCAGCCGAGGACGCAGCTCGGCGAAGGCGTCGGACGGGTAGCGCCCGGCGAGCATGTCGAGCACCGCTTCCAGTGCTGAGCGGGGCAGGCCGGCGAACGGAGCCGCCCGCCGGACGATCTCGTCAACCTCATCGACGGTCACTGTGTCGAGCGCGACCATGGCGACGATCTGCTGGGCGAGCACGTCGAGGGGATTGCGCGGATAGCGCATGGACTCGATCGCGCCGGCGCGCATCCGCTCGGCGACGACCGCGCACTCGAGCAGGTCGCCGCGGAATTTCGGGAAGATCACGCCGCGCGACACGGCACCGACCTGGTGCCCGGCCCGGCCCACCCGCTGCAGCCCGGAGGCCACCGACGGCGGCGACTCGACCTGAACGACGAGGTCGACCGCGCCCATGTCGATGCCGAGTTCGAGCGACGAGGTCGCGACGACAGCCGGCAGCTGGCCGGCCTTGAGCGCCTCCTCGACGAGGGCACGCTGCTCGCGCGACACCGAACCGTGGTGGGCGCGGGCCACGACGACGTCGCCGGCAGGATGCCCGGACCCGGACTGGCCCATCAGCTCGGCGGGCGTTTTCGCGTCCGGTGGCGGCACGGCGCCGGCGCGTTCGGTGGCGAGCTCGTTGAGCCGGGCGGTGAGCCGCTCGGCGAGGCGGCGCGAGTTCGCGAACACGATCGTCGAGCGGTGCGCCTCGATCAGGTCGAGCACCCGCTCCTCGACGTGTGGCCAGATCGACGCGCGGGGCTGGGCGCCCGCCGCGGGTCCGCTGGGGTCCTCGATCGTTTCGCCGAGTGCGGACATGTCCTCGATCGGCACGACGACCTGCAGGTCGAAGATCTTCGTGAGTGGCGGCTGCACGACGGTGACCGGCCGCCCGCCCGCGAGGAAGGTGGCCACCTCGTCGACGGGCCGGACCGTGGCCGAGAGCCCGATGCGCTGGGCCGGTGCATCGAGCAGGGTGTCGAGCCGTTCCAGCGACAGCGCCAGGTGGGCGCCGCGCTTGGTGGCGCAGACGGCGTGCACCTCGTCGACGATCACGGTGTCGACGCCCCGCAACGCCTCGCGGGCCGCGGAGGTCAGCAACAGGAACAGCGACTCGGGCGTGGTGATGAGGATGTCGGCGGGCCGGCGGGCGAAGGCGCGGCGCTCGTCGGCCGGGGTGTCGCCCGAACGCATCGCGACGGTGACGTCGGGGACCGGCAGGCCCAGACGCGCGGCGGCCTGCCGGATGCCGGCCAATGGCGAGCGCAGGTTGCGCTCGACGTCGACCGCCAGGGCCTTCAGCGGGCTGATGTAGAGCACCCGGCAGCGGCGCAGTGGCTCGTCGGGGCGAGGCAGCGCCG
>NZ_DATCNW010000443.1:0-4053 GCF_036565025.1 Pengzhenrongella sp. | reverse complement strand
CCCGCCACCGCCACCGCCACCGCCACCGCCACCGCCACCGCCACCGCCACCGTCGTCGTCGTGCGTCACGCGGGGACTCGCGGAGGAAGTGGTGCCCATAGCGATGAGTATCCGGCCAATCGACCCGGTGCGCTCTGAAGTACCAGAGTCAGCCGAGCCGACCTCGCTACCCGGTCCGCGGCAGGCGATACGTGAGCCGGCCCAGCGCCGGCGCCGAGACAATCTCGACCGTGTTCGCGCCCGGCAGGTGGATGTGAAGAAAACCGCCCTCGACCGCCACCCGAACCTCGGTGAGCCGAGCGGCCGGCCTCCCGTCCGAGTCGGTGATCGCGTAGCCGTCCCGCAGCTCGACGACGTCTGCGTCGCGCCAGGTCAGGGTCACGACATCGCCGCGATGACCGGCGGAGCAGGGTCCACTGCGGGAAAGTCCAGGGCAGGCCGGGCCAGCTGGTTGAAGTAGTTCGACAGCACGTTGAGCGCGACGTGGGCGACGATCTCGGCCAGCTCGGCATCCGTGACGCCCGCGGCCCGGACGTCCGCAAGCAGCTCGTCGCTGACGCCGCCACCGGACCGCACGATTCCTCGCGCCACCGTGAGGACCGCCTGGACGTGCGGGTCCTCGGCCTCGGCGCGGCGAGTCCTGGCCAGTTCGTCGTCGCTGAAACCCATCCGGCCGCCGCGCATGCTGTGCGCCGAGATGCAGTAGCCACACTCGTTCTCCTGGGCGATCAGGAGTGCCAGCTGTTCGCGCAATCGAGCACCGAGCACGCCGCCTGCGAGCGCGTCGCGAAGCGCGAGGTAGCCCCGGAGGGCAGCCGGTCCGTTGGCCATGGCCGCGTACAGGTTCGGTACCCGGCCGAGCTTCCGCTCGGTCTGCTCGAGCAACGCGCGCTGCTCGGTCCCGGCGATGTCGGTGGTGACGGGGGGCAAGCGATCTGTCATGACGACGTCCTCGAAGTGGTTCGCGAATCGCAGACGGTACCGATTGGTCCCGAAGCCAAGACGATACTGGTCGGTTCCGTCTGGAGTCAAGACGGAACCGACTGGTACTGTTTCCCGATATGGCAACCAAGGCGCGGGAACGGCTCCTGCAGACCGCCGAGGAGCTCTTCTATGCCGAGGGCATCCGGGCGTGCGGCGTCGAGCGGATCCTCGAGGTCTCCGGGGTCGGGCGGGCTTCCTTCTACCGGCACTTCCAGAGCAAGGACGAGTTGGTCCTCGAGGTGTTGCGGGGCAGGGACGTGCGCTGGCGGGCTTGGCTGGAGGAGGCCGTCGCGGCCAGGGGGCTGCCCGCGACCGAACGTCCGGCGGCCGTATTCGACGCACTCGCGGAGCGTTTCGGCTGGCAGGACTTCCGGGGCTGCGCATTCATCAACACGATGGTGGAGGCGGCGGACCCGCAGAGCGCCGCCTTCCAGGCTGCCGCTGACCACAAGCGCCGGGTCGTCGCCTACCTGGACCGGCTGCTTGACGAGGCCGGGTACGCGGGGCACAAGGCCCTTGCGCGACAGTTCATGCTCCTGGTCGATGGCGCCATCGTGGCCGCGCTGCGCGATCGGACGACAGAGTCGGCCGGATCGGCAAAGGCCGTCGCGGTCGCGTTGCTGGCCGCGCAGCGGGCGCCGTGACCCGTCCGGCCATCCGAGCTTCGCACCTCAGGCACCCCGGGTCGTCCCGTCCCAGAGGGCTCGGCATCGTTGCCTGACCGGGCTCAGCCCGAACTGGCTTGGTACTGCCTGATGCAGTTTCGGCCGCCGGCCTTGGCGAGGCAGAGCTGCTCATCGGCACGCTGGATGAGCTGACCGACGTCGGTCGTGTCGCCGCGCGTCGCAATGCCGATGCTGACCGTGACCGCAAGTCCCGCCCTGATGCTCGACCACGGCTCGGCCGCGATGGACTGGCGAAGGCGTTCGCACATCGTCAGGGCCGCCTCGTGGTCGGTGTTGGTGAAGCCGAGCAGGAACTCCTCGCCGCCGAACCGGGCGACCAGGTCCTCGACGCGGCTGTCGACCATGAACAGCTGCGCGACCCGCTGCAGCACCGTGTCGCCGACGGCGTGGCCGAAGGCGTCGTTCACCGCCTTGAAGTGGTCGAAGTCGACCATGGCGAGGCTGAGCCCCGGGCCCCGGGCCCCGGGCCCCGGGCCCAGGGCCGCGGAGGCGTGGAACAGCCGGGGCAGCACGGCATTGAGGAAACGACGGTTTCCGAGGCCGGTGAGCGCGTCCTGATGGGCGTGCCGCTCGAGCTCCTCGGTGCGTACCTGGAGCGAGAGCTTGTCCTCCTCGAGCCGCCGGTTGTGCGCCCGGGTGACCGCTGATTTCGCCCGCGCATCGGCGGCCTCGAACCGCGCGTTGTCCAGCTCCATCCGGTGAGCGAGGATCCGGGCCCTGACCTCGGTCCGCTCCGAGCGGATCGTCTGTTCCAGTGCGTAGAACTCGCGATGGCGACTCAATGCTCCCCGGTAGTTCTCGACGAGCTCGTACGCATCGGTCAACCTGATCAGGCAGTCGCGTTCGATCGGCCGTTCGCCCATCGCGCGCGCCCTGTCGAGGACGTGCTCCAACAGGTCGATCGCACGATACGTCTCGCCCTGGGAGAGCAGGATCGGGGCGGTGTACTGCAGCGTGGAGAGCTCGAGGGAGTAGTAGCCACGCTCATGCGCGAGGCGTTGCGCTTCCGCGAGGCTCCGCAGGGCGTCATGCGGATCGCCGGCCAGCCACCGCATCACGCCGAAGTTGCTCAGGGCGATCGCCACCTTGTAGGGGTGGCCGAGCGCTCGGGCCAGCTCGAGTGCTCGCGTCGCATATCCGGTCGTCTCGGTCACCAGGGAGCCGGCCGGGTCGCTCTCGCCACGGGCCGCAAGCTCCTGGATCAACCACATGCTGGAGTCCGTGAGGTTGTTGAGCGCCGCGAACCGGGTCTCGTTGGTGAGGCTCTCGGCGAGCGTGAGCGCTCCAGTGAGCTGAACTCGCGCATCCCCGTACTTTCCGAGCGCACCGTGCACTCCGCCCACCCGGTTCTGGACCCAGTACTGCAGGGTGCTGTCGTGGAGCCGATCGGCGATCTCGGATGCCGTCGCCAGTCCGGCGAGGGCTTCCTCGCACAGGCCGAGCTCGTTCAGGGCGAAGGACCTCGTGGTGAGCGCGCGGCACAGCTCGGCCTCGTCGCCGAGCACGGTGAGGATCTCGAGGGAGCGCTCACAGGTGCTGATTGCTTCTTCGAACCTGCCGGCTTGGCTGAGGAGGTCGGCCAGTTCCCGCAGGGCGGCGGATTGACCGCGCGCGTCACCGTTCACTTCGCCGGCGGTGATCGCCCGAACGGCGAGGTTCGTCGCCAGCTCGTGGTCGCCGGCGGCTTTTGCAGCCTTGGCTGCCTCGATGCGGCGGGCGGTCTCCGGGTCGGGGGGCTGCTGCCGTGCCGCGGCGTCCACCACCCCGTCGCCCTCCTTCTTGGAGCCGCGATAGGCCCCCTCAGAGCCAAAATCGGCCGACCGTGGCTGGGTGTGAGCACCCCCGTCAGGTCGACTGCCATGGAGGCCATGATCCGTGAGGCGAAGGCAGGCTAGATGGCGACGGGGCAGCGGGTTTCCGCGCGAGGCAGGCTCGTCGGCCCGCCGGAACACCGGCGGATGAGCTCGCGATCGACACCCTACGGCAGCCGCAGGACGGCGCTCGCAAGACTCGCCAGCGCTCGCCACCCGCCTAAGAACGGGGTCACGGCCTGCCTCAGAACGGGGTCACGGCCCGCTTCAGAACGGGGTCACGGCCCGCTTCAGAACGCGGCCGCGGCCTGCTACAGAACGGGGCCGCGGCCTGCTTTCAGAACGGTGGTTCGTCAGGGAGTTCGACCTTGGGCAGGGCCTCGATTCGGGGGCGGGGTTCGACGGTCGGGTCGGCGGGGTAGGAGGGCCGGTCGTAGCGGTGCCCGGTGGGCGAGGTCCAGGTCGTGGTCCCGGTCGCCGCGTCGCGTACGACGTCCCAGTCGCCGTCCGTCTTCATCACATGGTGGTGCTTGCAGAGACTATGAACGTTTTCGCACGTGGTCTGCTCGTCG
>NZ_DATCNW010000442.1:0-2881 GCF_036565025.1 Pengzhenrongella sp. | reverse complement strand
ACCCAGCGCCGGGCGCCCGCCCAGACGCCCAGCACGAGCACGCCAAGCACGCCGACGTCGATCCGCTGGCCGGTGACCTCGTCGAAGTGGTGCGAGGTCGCCGCCTCGACGCACGTATCGGAGCCCGGGCTGAGCTGGAAGTACTCGGCGCAGCGGGCCGGGGTGTACGTGACGCCGGGCGCGTCGCCCGCGACGAACTCCTTGCCGAGCGCGGCGCCGGCTCCCCAGGCGAGCGCCCCGCTCGCGCCGACGGCGACCAGGCCGACCCCGAGCACGAGGACGAGCGCGGTCACGACCTCGAGCAGCACTCCCCGCGGCGGCGCCCACGCCCGGCGCTGGAGGCCGCGCGCGACAGCGGCCGCGTCACCGAACCTGGCGACGGCCTGCGCGCCCGCGTCCTGCGCCGACAGGCCGCGCGCGACGCCGTCGGCCGTGGCCTCGTCGAGGTGCTGCTCGACCTCGGCGAGCACCCGGCGGACCTCGCGGCCCTGCCCCCGAAGGTTGTCGGCGACGTCGTCCAGGTAGCGCTCGACGGCGTCGTCGTCGGGGGTCATGCGACGCCTGCCGCGCCGTCGAGGACCGTGCTGATCCCGGTGGAGAACCGGGTCCAGCGCGTCCGTTCGGCCGTCAGAGCTCGCTGGCCCGCCGCCGTGACGGAGTAGACCTTGCGCCGCCGGCTCGGCCCGCTGGCGTCGCCGCGCTCCCACACCGCGGTGAGCCATTCGGCCCGCTCGAGCCGGTGCAGCGCGGGGTAGACCGTGCCCTCGGGCAGATCGAAGGTGCCGCCGCTGGCCTCGCGCAGCTTCCCGACGACGGCGTAGCCGTGCGCCGGGCCGTTGGCGAGCACCGAGAGCAGGAGCAGATCCAGGTTGCCCTTGAGGCGTTCCGCGTCCGATCCGGAGTTCATACCTAGCAAGGCTAGGCCTCATCGGACACGGTGTCGAGAATGAACGGTTCGGGCGGTCGGAACGTGTCCACGGAGAAGGGCGCGCGTGCGGCGCACCCACACCGCTGGAACTGGGGGACTCAGATGCGCAAGACCAAGACGGCTGTGATCGGCATCTTCCTGCTCGCGCTGGCGGCCTGCGGGTCGGGCGGCGGGACGGGATCATCCTCGTCGAGCAAGACGCCGAGCGAGGCGTCCAGCACGACGACACCCACGAGCACCCAGACACCACCCTCGACCGGTGTGGCCGGTATGGCCGCCGTCCAGGTCGCCAGCACCTCGCTCGGTGACGTGCTGGTCGATGCCAAGGGCACGACCTTGTACCTGTACGACCCGGACAACCAGGGCGCACCCACCTGCTACCAGGGCTGCGCGACGGCATGGCCGCCGCTGGTCGTCACCGGCAAGCCGACCGTCGGCACCGGGGCGGACGACTCCAAGCTCGGCACCGTCGCACGGACGGACGGATCGATGCAGGTCACGTACAACAAGTGGCCGCTCTACTACTTCGTCAAGGACTCCGCGAAAGGGGACACCAAGGGCCAGGGCGTCGGCGGGATCTGGTGGGTTCTTGACGCTGACGGCAAGGCGATGCACTGAGGTGTGACGCCGCCCCCGCGGGCACGAGGGCACCCAGGCGCCGGGGCGCCCGGCGCCCGACGCCTGACGCCTGACGCCTGACGCCTGACGCCTGACGCGAGAGCGTCAGGCGCGGGTGACCCGCACGCCCGCGGGAACCAGCTCGAAACGCAGCGCGGAGAGATCGGGGACCACCAGGTCACCGGTGATCTTGTCCCGTGTGGTCGTCGTGGTCAGGGCGATCGTGGTCGCACCGGCCGCGCGCGCCGCGGTGATCCCTGCGGTCGCGTCCTCGACCACGAGGCACCGGTTCGCATCGACGCCGAGGCGGGTCGCGCCGACCACGAAGGGTTCGGGGTCGGGCTTGCCGCGCGTGATGTCGTCGGCCGTGACGACGACGCCGGGAGCCGCGAGGCCGGTCGCGACCAGGCGGGCGCGGGCGAGCTCGCGGCTGCCGGAGGTGACGATCGCGACCCGGCCCGATCCCGCCAGCGCCGCGAGGGCGCGGGCTGCGCCGGGCAGGATCTCGATGTCGGCGGTGTCGGCCACCTCGATCTCGACGATCCGCACCAGTGCGCGGGCTCGTTCGGCCGCGGTGCGATCGTGCATGACGGTGTCGATCAGGGAGCTCGCGGGGATGCCGTGGTAGTCGCCGAGGCGGTCGGTGGGGATGGCGAACTCGCGCAGGAGCTGGGCCCAGGAGCGCACGACGGCGCCGATCGAGGAGATCAGCGTGCCGTCGAGGTCGAACAGGACGGCGTCGAAGGTGCGGCCGAGAACCGGGTTCTCGGCCGGGCTCTCGGAGCGGCCCGGGACGACGTCGGGCACGGGTGGCGACATCGGGGCCGGTACCGGCGTCACGCTGCGGATGGGTCGGCCTGCATGAGGCCGACGATGTTGCCGTCGGGGTCCTTAACGTAGGCGAGCCAGCCGACGCCGGGGGTGGCGGCGCGCGGCATGGCCACGGTTGCGCCCGCGGCGATGGCGTTGTCGAGGTAGGCGGCACAGTCGGGCACGTCGACCGTGATGACGAAGGCGTTGACACCCTGGCCGTCGGCGGCGCGGTCGCCGATGCGCGGGACCATGCCGCCGTCGATCCCCGGCTCGGAGTGCGGCACGCCGCCGCGCGGGTCGCCGTCGCCGGTGGTGATCAGCCAGTACGGGACGTCGCCCCACCGGTCGAACCGCCAGCCGAAGACCGTCTCGTAGAAGGCCTGGATGGCCGCGGGTTCGGTCGCATGGATCTCGAAGTGCACGGGCCTGGGCATGGCGCCGACGGTAGTACAGCGCGGGGGCGGGCGGGCGACATGGCTGCCGGGACCTGCCGACCCGCACACGTGGCTCGGCGCGGCGCGG
>NZ_DATCNW010000441.1:0-20973 GCF_036565025.1 Pengzhenrongella sp. | reverse complement strand
GCACGTCCCGGCACTACGAGCGGCCCTCGAACGGCACGTCGCCGAGCAGAATGTCAGCCCCAAGGGTCAAGATGAGAACGTGAACGCAGCCTGATGATCATCGGGCCGCCACCGAAGTTCCACGGAACTCGGGACATCCTCCCCAGGCGAGCGGGCCCTGATTGTGCCGGGCACGGTGTCTGCCTCAGGTCATTAGTCGAGACTCTCAGTACGAAGGTGGGTCGAGATCGGGTGGCGCTCGGACGAAGAGAGGGCCGTCTGGGCGGGCAGGGGGACGGCAGTGTCGGGTTCGCGGGCGACGAACGCCCAGACCGCCACTGCCAGCGGTGGGATCGTGCAGGCGAGCAGCGCCGTGTCGTAGCTGGCGGCGTGGTCGAAGACGGTGGCGAACAGCAGCGGGCCGCAGGCCGTTCCGCCGACGCTGATCGCGGCGACGAGTCCGCGGATCGAGCCGATGTGCCGGACCCCGAAGTAGCGGGGTCGTGCGGCGCCCTCCACGGCGCGGATCATGGAGCCGGCTGCGCCGAGCATCGCCCCGAACGCGTAGGCGGAGAGCCCGGGCGTGACGTGGATGGCTGACCACAGGGCCCCGCTGTGCAGGGCCATGGAGCTGATGATCATCCAGCGGCCCGCGAACCGGTCTATGGGATACCCAGTGACCAGGGTGGCGATCAGGCCGGCGATGGCCTGCGGGACGAAGTTCCCGGCGGCTTGCGCGGCGGTCAGTCCGCGGGCAGTGAGCAGGCTGATCTGATGGAGGAAACCGCGGTGGTGAGCAGCCCGGACATCGCCACCGCGTTGCAGGTCAACCAGAAGTAGGGGTGCCTCATCGCCTGGGCGCGGGTCAGGCTCGCGGCGGAGATGCTCGGGCGGTCCTTGTCCAGGCCGGGACCGGGCCGTCGGGCTGTTGTCCGAGGTCGGCGGGACGGTCGCGCATTGCGAACAGGCCCAACGAGATCACGATGAGCCAGATCGCGACGCCCTCGATCAGCCACGCGGTGCGCCACCCGTAGTCGAACAGGAACAGCTCGAGGATCAGCGGCGTGGAGGAGATCCCGACCGACCCGACCGCGCTGACGATCCCGATCGCGGTCCCGCGGCGGCGACTGAACCACAGCGCGACGGCGGTGGTGGCGGTCAGGCCGAGCGCTCCTTGCCCGGCCATGCGCAGCCCGACGAACCCGAGCGTGAGCCCGATCAGGGACGACACGAACGACAGGGTGATCAGGATAGTGCCGAATACGGCGCCGATGACGGCCATGGTGCGCCGGATCCCGAACCGGTCCAGTGCTCGCCCGATCCAGGGCAGCGCGAACGCGCCGGCGAGGGTGCCGATCAGGTACGCGGTCGACACGCTGGGCCGGGTCAGGCCGAGTTCGTCGATGAGGGGGTCGATGAACAGCGAGACCCCGACGGTCTGGCCCGGTCCGGTCGGGGACAACGGGGAGTGCTTGCGGGGCGAGCTCAAGGGGGAGACGGCTCTCGTGGTGGGTCGCGCGGTGTCGTGTGGAGGCGCCGTGCAGGTGATGAATCGAGGGTGCTGGTGGTGTGGCCCGCAGAGGGGAGCGGTCAGGCGGGTGCGGGTTCCTGGTCGCCCGCGCGGTGTTAGCGGCCGATCTCGTGGCGCAGGCTGTGGGCGAAACCTTCGGCCGACTCGAGCTGGGCGCGCAGGCTGAACTGCGTTCCTCGGCGGTCTTGCAGTAAATCGCGAGGCGATCGAGCAGGTCATGGCGGTCGGCCGGGGTGTGGTCGGCGGCGTCGAGCTGGTCGAGCACACCGAGGAGGTCACGCGTCTCAGGCAGGCTCAGGCCCAGCGGCTTCATCCGTTTGACCAGCTCGAGGCGGGCGATGTCGGCCTCGGTGTACAGGCGGAATCCGCCATGAGAGCGCGCTGAGGGGATCACGAGCCCGACCTCCTCGTAGTGCCTGATTGTGCGCAGCGACAGGTCGGTCCGTTCGGCGACCTCCCCGATCTGCTTGTGCTCCACGGCCATGTCAGAACTCCGTTCGATGGTTCGACGCACCGGCACCCGAGCGCCGGTGCGGGGTCGAGGTCGGCTGCGGGCAGACTGGCCGTCATGAGCGACGCCGTACACGAGCCGATGATGCAGATCGGGAAGTTCGCCGAGCGCACGGGTCTGTCTGTCCACACGATCAGGCACTATGACGAGGTCGATCTGCTGCGCCCGTCGGGCCGCAGCGAGGGCGGTTTTCGCCTGTATACGGACACCGACTTGGAGCGGTTCCTGCTGATCCGGCGCATGAAGCCGCTGGGGTTCGCCCTGGAGCAGATGCGCGAGGTCCTCGAGATCGTCGACACCCTCGCTGGGGCGAGCGGCCCCGAGCGCGCCGTCGCGCAGGGGCGGCTCGGGGAGTTCATCGCCGCGGCGCACGAACGGCGCAGCCGGCTTCTCGCGGAGCTGGCGATGGCGGACGAGTTCATCGCACAGCTCGCGGAGCGCCACTCGAGCTGAACTCGCGTGCCCGAGGGCGGTCTCGGCTGCCGGCTCGGCCCGCCGCGGCTTCAGTGCCCGGCGCCGAGGTGACCGGCGAGGTGCTCGTGGCGACGGGTGGAGGCCTCGTTCATCCCGATGATGGTCGCGGTCTTGCCCTTGGCGGCGTACTTGGTGGTGATGGCGTCCAGGGTGGCCACGGTGGTCACGTCCCAGATGTGGGACCCGGACATGTCGATGATGACGTTCTTCGGATCGCCGGTGTAGTCGAATTGGAAGATGAGGTCGTTGGAGGAGGCGAAGAACAGCTCGCCGACGACGGCGTAGACGCGGGTGTCGGCATCGGGGTGGGCGACGGCGACGACCTCGGTGAAGTGGGCGACGTGGCGCACGAAGTCGAGCGCGGAGAGCACGACCCCGGTCATCACCCCGAAGGCGAGGTTGTCGGTGGCGACGGTCACGGCGACCGTGGCGACCATGATCGCGGTGTAGGTCCGGGGCATCCGGACCCAGGTCGAGGGCTGGATGGAGTGCCAGTCGAAGGTGCGCACCGAGACCATGATCATCACGGCGACCAGGGCGGCCATGGGGATGACCGCGACCACGTCGCCGAGGCCGAGGACGAGGATCAGCAGCAGGAACACCCCGGCCAGGAAGGTCGAGATCCTCGTGCGGGCGCCGGAGACCTTGACGTTGATCATGGTCTGGCCGATCATCGCGCACCCGCCCATGCCACCGAAGAGCCCGGTGATGATGTTCGCCGCGCCCTGCCCCCAGGCCTCGCGGGTCTTCGGGGAGTGGGTGTCGGTGATGTCGTCGACGAGCTTGGCCGTCATGAGCGACTCCATCAGGCCGACCAGTGCCATCGCGATCGCGAACGGCGCGATGATCTGCAGCGTCTCCAGGGTCAGGGGGACGTGGGGCAGGAAGAGGGTGGGCAGCGCGTCGGGCAGGTTGCCCTGGTCCCCGACGGTGGGCATGCTCACGTGGGCGCCTACGGTCACGACGGTCAGCACGACGATCGCGACCAGCGGTGCGGGCACCGCGGTGGTGACCTTGGGCAAGAAGACCATGATCGCGATCCCGATGGCCACAGCCACGTACACCGGCCACGGCATGCCGATGAGGTAGGGCAATTGGGCAAGGAAGATCAAGATTCCCAGTGCGTTGACGAACCCGACCATCACCGCGCGGGGGATGAACCTGATGAGCTTGGCCACCCCGGCGAGGCCGAGGGCGACCTGGATGAGGCCGCCGAGGATGACCGTGGCGATCAGGTAGTCCATGCCGTACTCGCTCATCATCGGGGCGATCACCAGGGCGATGGCGCCGGTCGCGGCGGAGATCATTGCGGGCCGACCACCGAGGAACGCGATCGAGACAGCCATCGTGAACGCGGCGAACAGCCCGACCCGGGGGTCGACCCCCGCGATGATCGAGAACGAGATCGCTTCGGGGATCAGCGCTAGGGCCACGACCAGGCCCGCGAGGACCTCGGTGCGCAGCCGCGCCGGGGACCGCAACGCGCCCCGGACCGAGGTGACGTCGTCGGCGCGGGCCCGACGGCGATCTTCGGCGGTGCGGCGTTCTTCGGGGGTGCGTGGGCGCAGGACGCCGGCAAATGGTGAGGTCACGGCAAACTCCAAGGGCAACGGGCGCAGACGCGCCCAACGGTCGGGTGGGGAGGTGGCGCGTCGTCACACCAGGTTCGGCAAGCGGCGCTCCCTCACGTCCTGCGCGATCGGCGCGGCGGGCGGGGAGGGCGAACGAGGCCAGGGCCCACTCTAACCTCACCCGAGAGTAGAGTGGGACGCAGTAGCAGGGAATGGACCTGGGGGAGGCTCATCGACAAGTTCCAGCCCGACCGCTGGGACATCACCGGCGCGGTGATCTGCCTGCTCGGCGTCGCCGTCATCATGTACGCGCCCCGAAGCTGACAGGGCGCCTGGCAACGAAGCCGCGCACCAGCTCACGTGGCCGCCGGCCGCGCTGTCCAGCGGGGCCATGGACGTCCGCTCGGCGGGCGTGAGCCTCGGCGGTACGTGGCGTGGTCTCTTCAGCGCTCTTTCGCACGGTCAGTCACTTGCGGAAAGCTGGTTGCTGCCCTCGGTGTCTTGGCCACCGGTCTGTCCCGCTCGCGCCTGGCTGTCGGGTCGGGTCAGGGTGTGCTCGGGTACCGAGCTTGGGTAGGGGGCTCGTCGCACCGCAATGAGCCATGCAATAATCTGCGCATGGATGCAGATAAATTGATTGGCGGACTCACGCCAGACGACCAGTTCGTCGAGCTCGCCGTCGAGGTCTTCACGATGCTCGCTGACTCGACCCGCGTCCGGATCATTCTCGCCCTGCGTGACGGCGAGCTACCGGTCAATCGGCTTGCCGAGATCGTCGAGAAGTCCCCGGCCGCAGTCTCCCAACACCTCGCCAAGCTGCGCCTGGGCAGGTTCGTCGCCACCCGTCAAGAAGGAACGCGCGTGTTCTATCGGCTCGAGAACGAGCACGCACGCCAACTCGTGACCGACGCGATCTTCCAGGCCGAACACTCCCTCGGCACCAGTCCACGGCACCACCAGATCGAGAGCGACGGGACAGTATGAGCACAACACATGCGCGTGACGGGCACGAGCCGCACCCGCACGATGGGCACCAGCCGCACTCGCCCGACGCAGACGCCCACACGCACGCGTCTGAGGATTCCCGGGACGTCGACGTCCATGACCACGGGCATTCGCACGGCCCGGACGGTCATACCCATGGCCCAGGCGCCCACGAGCACCCGACTGGTATCAAGGGGTTCTTCTACGGACTGTTCGTGCCCCACAGCCACGACGCTGCCGACTCGATCGATGACGCGCTGGAGGCGAGCACGCAAGGGGTCAGGGCGCTGAAAATCAGCCTTTTCATGCTCCTGGGCACGACGATCCTGCAGTTCATCGTGGTGCTCATCAGCGGATCGGTCGCTCTCCTCGCGGACACGATCCACAACTTCTCCGACGCGCTGACCGCCGTCCCCCTGTGGATCGCGTTCATTCTCGGCCGCCGGGCGGCCAATCGCCGCTACACCTTCGGGTACGGTCGCGCCGAAGACCTCGCCGGGTTGTTCATCGTCGCGGTCATCGCGCTCTCCGCGATCGTGGCCGCGTGGCAGTCCATCGACCGGATCTTCAACCCGCAGACCCTGCACAACCTCGGGTGGGTAGCCGTCGCCGGGATCATCGGGTTCATCGGGAACGAAGCCGTCGCGATCTACCGCATCAGCGTCGGCCAGAAGATCGGTTCCGCCGCCCTGGTCGCCGACGGCGTCCATGCCCGCCTTGACGGCTTTACGTCCCTGGCTGTCGTGGTCGGAGCGCTCGGTGTCTGGCTCGGCTTTCCGCTCGCAGACCCCATCGTCGGCCTCCTCATCTCCGCAGCCATCATCGTCCTGCTCTGGGGCACCGTTCGCAGTATCGGCCGCCGGCTCATGGATGGGATAGAACCAGAGCTCCTCGACCGAGCCGAAGCCGCGCTCGCTCACACACCGGGAGTGCTCACCGTTTCGAGAATCCAACTGCGGTGGGTAGGCCACCGCCTCCAAGGAGCTGCCACCATCGTGGTCGCCGACACATCGCTGTCACAGGCAGAGCACGTGGCCCACGAAGCCGAGCACCGGCTCGCACAAGCACTGCCCAACCTCGATGCCATGGCCATCCGCACCGCCACCACATCCCAAACACTGACGCCGCACGCGCACTAGTTTCGCGCACTCACAGCGGCGGTGTCGGGCGGCCTCGTCCTAGAACCACCGCTCGTCCGCGTCGACCTAGTCGCCGTTCCCCTTGATTCGTGCGGTGCGGAGCGCCCCGCGAGCTGGCGTCGTCGCCCGGTGGGTTGACGCGTCAGGACTTGAGCGGGGTGGGCTTCTCGGCCCGCACGATCGCGCCGTGCAGTCCGGGGGCGGCCTCGTGGGTGAACTCAACGGTGGGGTTGACGAACCCAGCGGCGGTCAGGCCGGCGAGGTACTCGCTTTGGGACAAAGCACCGGCGATGCACCCGACGTAGGAGCCTCGCTCGGCACGCTGGGCTGGCGTGACGTCGTCCTCGGCGACGACGTCGGACACCCCGACGCGGCCGCCCGGCACGAGGACGCGGAACATCTCGGCGAGCACCGCGGGCTTGTCCGTGGAGAGGTTGATGACGCAGTTGGAGATGATCACGTCGATCGACGCGTCCGGCAGTGGGATGTCCTCGATCTGACCGCGCAGGAACTCGACATTCGTCGCACCGGCCTTGATCTTGTTGGCCTCGGCCAGCGCGAGCATCTCCAGCGTCATGTCGAGCCCGTACGCGCGCCCTTCGGGACCGACGCGGCGCGCGGAAAGCAGCACGTCGATGCCGCCACCGGACCCGAGGTCGAGGACCCGCTCACCGGGATTCAGATCGGCCACGGCGAGCGGGTTGCCGCACCCGAGCGAAGCGAGAACCGCTTCCGCCTGCGCCAAATTCGAGAGACCGCGACGATCCTCGGGCGGGTCCGTCAGCGCGCTTCACGTCCGGCCGTCGCCCAATACCCGACCCGCGCGGCCACGCCGATTCGTTCCGGCGAGTTGATCGCTTCGAACCGATCAGCAGGCGGGCATCAGCTCAGACTGAGCCGATCCGACTTGCCTGGTTCACACCGGTATGTCCCATTTGTGTCGGGAACCCGACTTGGCCGTATAGGACACGCCAGGTCGAATGGGCCCTAGCGCCCTGACCTGCATGTTTGCAATTTCAGGCGGCCGAGCAACGCGGGCGGCAGTCGCGTGGGACGCCCCATGAGGCCTAGGCGAGGCCGAGCCCTAGGGGTTTGCCGAGCCTGAACTCCTTCTCAATGCCGCCTCGCCCCAATGAAGACACGTCACTCAGACCCCGGACCTCGACTCCATGCGAGGCAACCGCACCATCCCTCGGGGAAGGTTCCGAGCATGACGCTTCGCGAGGCAAGATGGAGCAGTGCGCGACGGAATTGACTGGGTCGAGGTCGGCGCCGGCGGTCGTTTCGAGAAGATCGTCAGTGTCCTCCTCAGCACGTTGCACTGCGGATCCAGACGCATCGACGGCGCCGGCGGCGACGGCGGCCGAGACCACGAGTTCCACATCGACGGCAAGCTCCTCGTCTGGCAGTCGAAGTACTTCATCGGTCGGCTCAGCACGGGCAACCGGAAGAGGCAGATCACCAACAGCCTGATCACCGCGGCAGGACGGCAGCCGGACAGTTGGACGTTGGTCACGCCCATGGTCCCAACGCCGGAAGAGCTCGGGTGGTTCAACAAGCTCCAACCGGACTACCCGTTCCGCCTCACGTGGTGCGCAGGCGACTGGCTCGACGCCCAACTCGCCGAACACCCCCAGATCGTGCGCCGCTTCATGGGGCCCAACGACGAGTACGTCGCGCTCCTGCGCGAGTTACGTATGGAGCAAGACGCCCTGGTCGATGGACTCCCCGCTGCCCAGGAACGACTCAAAGCGCTCGCCGCAAAGATCGACGCTTCCGACCCCTTCTACAGCGTCATCCTGGCGATAGACGCCGGCCAGGTCACCGCCTCGGGCCTGCGGCCCAAGTATGTCGGCGCCGAGCTGGACAGCCCCATCACCATCCGCTTCAGCGTCGTCACCGGACCGTCGCCAGCCGACCAGGGGGTGCGCGATGCAATGGATGCGGCCCTCGAGTGGGGCGAGCCGGTCATCCTGCCGGCAACTCACGTGCGCAACGTCGAAGTAGAGGCACCGCACGGCCTCGGCGGCATCTTCGACCAGGCGAGCATCGCGCTCACACCGGAGATCGAAGCGGTTGACCTCGGCCTCGAGCTGGTCGTCTGGAACCCGGAAGGAGGCCGGCTGGCCACCCTGCCGGCCCAGCTCGTTGAGAGGAGCCGTGGCAGTCAGGGAACCACCGTTGCCGGGTCCGACCACACCGGAATCGTCACGGCCAAGATGCGCCTGGACCACTCTCTGAGCAAGGTCACATTGCAGCTGAGCTTCAAAGAACCGCCCTCGCTCCTGCCGGGCGCCCTGCTGCCGGTCGTTCGGTTCATGCGTCACGCCACGACTCCGAACCGGCTCTCTTTCGGGGTGAGCGACGCGCCAAACACCGCCGCGGTCACGATCAATACCGCGGAGCTCCCCGGCGTCGACGCGTACGTTGAGTTCATCGAAGGACTCGACCGCATCCAAGGCACCACCGGACACTCGTTTTCCGTGCCCGCCAAGTGGACCAGCCGCGACTTGCGCGAGGTTCGTCTAGCCATGACTCTGCTCGACGGGGGCGCCATCAACGTCGGCCGAGGTCCCGCCAATTTCGTGATGGATCCACACGTCGCCGACGGTCTCCGCAAAACCTCTGCGACCGCACCAAGCAACCGGTTGGAGATCGAAGCAAGCACCCCCTACGTGGCCAAAATCTGCGGCCGCGAGATCGACTTGGGCCCGTATCTGCTGTGTGTGGACGCTGAATCCATTGAATTCGGTCCCGAGACCGCAGGCGAGGTGGAGGTGATTGCACACCCGTTCCCCGATCGCGGCGTTGAAGCCAAGCTCGGGCGTTTGTTGCTGGGGCCTACTGCATGACCGGCCCACCGTGCCAGCTGGAATTCTTCGGGTTCCGCGACCGGCTCCGCGCCCATCTTGGCGTCTGCGCGCGGATGCCTACCGGAAAGCCGAGCCTTTCCAGGACCGCTCCATGACCCGCTCGACGATCCGCTCTACGACCCTCTGCGGATCCTTCCACTTCATCGCCAGCCGATCCGTATCCATCCCGTGTTCGGCGACGATGTCGCGGAGATCCTCCAAGCCCAGCGCGGCCAGACGGGCACGGAGGCCGTGCTCCTGACCTTCGGCGTACAGCGCGAACAGGTCGAACGGGCACGGCTTCCGCCTGTTGCTCGGGCGCTTAGCCTTGCCCGGCTCCTCGCTCGCCGCGAGATCGGGCACTCGCACCGCGCGCGACAGGGCGCTGGCGAAACGAGAGCTCCGCCCGGCCTCGGCCGCCACGACGGTGGAGATCCGGGCCAGGACGCCAACTGGCGTGGCGGTACCGACAAGGGGTGAGGCCTTGACCAACGGCGCAGTGGCCGAACCTTGCCGCCAGCCCGGCAGGCGACGGCCGAGTCGTAGTCGTAGGCGGTGTTCAGGTTTCGCCATGCCCTCGGACGAAGGCGGCGGCACGCCAGCAGGAGTCAGCGGGCCTGCCGGTCGTCAGGTCCCGCGAAGAGCACGTCTGCGGACGTTCTCATGAGGATGCCCGCTGCCACACCGTCCGACTGGATCGACTTCCAGAACAGCGCGCGGATCGCCTCGTCATCGAGTTCGGCTCTCGCCATGTCAGCAGTGTGCCCGCAACTCGGTTGCCAGGCGACCCATCTCAGCAGAGCCTGTGGACGACGGCGGGCGTCGCCGGGTTTGAGGAACGAGCGACGAGGAGTCTGCGCTCGTGTGGCTTGGCTCGCCCTGCGTGTTCACTCGGCGTTGGACCGCGACGGGCGACCGAGCATGAGCACGGCCACTGCGGGCACCTCGACCCGTCGCATCGGCGACGCCCAGCCCGTCGACGAGCCGGCAGCCGCGGTAGTTGGCCCCGGCGTGAACCTCGAACGTGGTGCGGTCAAGCGGACCCGCCTTGGGCCACCCTCCGCACCTTCGGGAGACTTCGATAGTCCCGGGGCCTTCGACCGCGGTTCGAGCCTGGCCTTGCCGTCCCCACGCACGGCGACTGATAGTGGAGTCGTGAGCATGTCCGGACAGCTCCCGCACGGCGACCGTGCGGAAGCTGAGCAGCAGATGGCCGCCGACGTCGAAGCGTTCTACGCCGGCGGAGTTCCGCCGCTGCCCGTAGGGGTGATCGAGGACGGCGACACCGACCGGCCCGATCAGCAGGCGTAACACGGCTCGCAAGCGCGTAACGCGGTAGTAGAGGTTTTGACAAGACGGCGTAAATCAGACTCACATCCGATGCGAGTCTGGGCCCTCTCCTGCCTGCTCCGCAGGCCACGGGAACAGGCCAGGAGGGAACCCCGTGGTGAGCCCATCACCGCGGTCCTCGTGGGTGCCGTTAGCGTGCGCGATCGCCGCGAGCACCAGCGCGATGTTGGTGCGGTCAAGCCCGGCCACGCCGTCGGCGAGGTTCACCTCGGCCCGGCCCGCCAGGGACGCGACGATCGCCAGCAGGCGCCGCTGGCTGCCCGAGACCGGCACAGTCTCGTCCAAGATCCGCTCGAAGTCCGCGGTGTACCCCAGCGGTCCGGCGTCGGGGTCCTCGTTCCGAATGATCCACGGGTAGCCAGGCCGGGCGAACTCGCAGCGGATCAGCAGCTCGACAGCCGCCTGGGACGCCAGGAGTCCCTCTCGCCGGGCACTGGCTCGCAGCTCGCGGCGTATCTGCTCGTCCGTCGCCTCCACGCCACGGATCATCGCATCGAGCCACAGCGCCAGCGCGCTCAGGCGGCGTAGAACCGCAGCTGGTGACCGAGCATTAGCCCGGCCGCCGGCACCGCAACCGCCGCGCCGGCGGCGCCCAGCCCGTCGACGAGCCCGAACTCGCGGTAGTCGGCCCCGGCGTGCACCTCGAACGTGACCTTCCCGAGCGGCCCCAGGTGCGCGGCCAGGTCGGCCAGCACACGCTCACTCCACTCGCGCCGAGCGGCGCGCGTCAGGTCGCCCAGCGCGAGGTCGTACGGCTCGAGAACCTGCTCGGGGTCCACCAGGTGGTGCTTGGCGGACAGCACGAACCAGCGGTCGCACGTGGCTTCGACCGCGCGGCGCCGGCCGCGGAACAGGGCCGAGACGTACAGGTCGCGGGCCGGTGCCGCGACGGGGCCTTTCAGCTTCACGCACCCGACCAGACCCACCCGCAAGGCGCCCGACACTCCCCCGGTCGCCTTGACCGTTCCTTGACCAACGCTTGGAGTTTCCACCGGGTCACTCGCCGCCGGCCGCGGGCGTGTCCAGGCCGTCGTCCTGGTGCGCGTTCAGCCAGGCCTCCACGTCGGGCCGCTTGAACCGCAGGTACTTGCCGACCTTGAACGCCGGCGGTGCGGTGCCGTCCACCCGCCACCGGTACACGGTGTTCTTCGGCACGCCGAGGTACGCCGCGACGTCGTCGATGGTCCACAAGCGTTCCTCGCGGGCTTCCAGATCATCCATGCCATGCAGATGTGCGGCAGTTGGGGTCCGTTGCGCATGTTCGCCGTCGCCTGCCGTTGCCTGCCGTCATTCACTCCGTGGCGCTCGTCCGGCGGCTCAGGACCCCGGAGGGGTCGCCGCGCCGGGCCGGTCAGCGTCTCGTCGCGAGCTCGCGGGCCAGGCAGCGCTTGCCGCACCGGCCGCACAGCACCACCCCGGTGCTCATCGGCTTGGAGCTGTCCGGCACGACGCCCGGGCCGGAATAGGTCGGCCACCGCTCCCCCGTGCCGTCATCGACGTACGTCGCCGAGTAGTGCGCCACCACCTGCTCGAGCGCGACCAGCTGCGAACCGTCCCCGCAGCCGGGGCACACCAGGGGGACGACCATGGGCGGAAGTCTCGCATCGGCGGGTCGCCCACGAGAACACCCGCTCCCCCGGGCGTCTGGTCAGGAGGGCCCGAGGGTGACGTGGGCCGGCGCCGGGATGTCGACCGCTGAGCCAGTGTCAACCGTGCCGAGCTCGTTCTTGCCGCCGAGGCACTCGATGTTCACCTTCTCGTTGCTGAACGAGTAGACGGCAGAGTCGGCCGTCGCCCCGAACGTCGCCGTGCTCGGATCCTCCACATACAGGTACTCCAGGTTGACTCTGTTCTGGTGGTTCTCCGACTCGCCGGGGTCGATCCGGCGGGTGTACAAGGCGGAGGTGAGCTGGGCGGGCAGGTCGATGGAGTTCCCGGATCGCGACAGATCGGTGTTCTCGGTGGACACGAACTTCAACCCGCCGACGGTGACCTCGTACTCGTTGACCTCGATCGCATTCGAGGCGTTGTTCTTGAACGTCACGATGTAGGTGACTTCAATCTCGAACCCGCCCTCGTGCTGCCACGCTTCGACCTCCGCTGAGGTAACGGTCAGCGTCGGCGGGGTACACGCGGCGACCCTGGGCGCTGGCGTCTTGTGCTTCCGGGGCCGTGGGGCAGGTCGCGGCGTGGCCTTCGTGTCCTCCTTCAGCGCAGACGGCAGGGTAGGGCTGGCTGCAGGGCTGGCTGCAGGGCTCGCTGTAGGGCTGGGGCTAGGGCTGGGACTGGGACTGGGACTGGGACTGGGACTGGCTGTCGGACGACTGGCAGTAGGGGTGTCCCCCGCGCTCACCGGGATCCGCGGCGGAGTACACGCGCCGCACAGCGCGACCACGGCGCAGACAGCCAAGACCGAACCGGGGCGTGGAGCCATGGGCGAAGCGTAACGAGCGGGGCCGGGGCGACAACTGCCATCACGCGCGCGTGCGCAGAACCCCACGGCGCCGCACATCACCAGGGCATGAGCACAGGCCTGCGTGACCGTCAGCCCGCCGGGGTACCGATCGGCGGGGAGTTCGCCGTCAACGCCCATCCCGAGGCGCTGGTCGACCTGGACGCGCCCGACGACGAACCGGAGGCGCCGCCGGTCCCCGTTCACGACATCCTCGCCGACCGGCTCCCCGAAGCCGTCGCCCGGATCGAGGCCGCCAACAAGAAGCTGGCCCGCGCCGGCATCGAGGAACGGTTCACGTACACCACCGAGGAGTACCTCAAGAAGCGCACCACCACCGAGTTCGGGATCAAGACGGACACCTACGAGCTGCGGACCAAGCTCGAGCTGAACGAGCCGTCGTTCTCCTACGGCGGGTGGACGTTCGTCGCGGCCCTGGACGAGACGGAGAACGGGTTCATCGCCCGCACCGCGCCGGGTCAGTCCCTGGACGGCTGGCGCCCCGACGCCCAGGGGTGCGACCACTGCGGCACCAAGCGCCACCGCAAGGCCACCTACATCCTGACCAACACGCACGGGGACCGAAAGCAGATCGGGTCCAACTGCCTGGAGCCGTTCCTCGGGGTAGAGGTCAAGGGCCTGTGGGCGCTCGGGTACGACTTCGAGGACTTGTCCGACCTGGAATCCGACCCCGACGGCCGCGAGCCGCGCGGCGGCGGGCAGTCCCCGATCCCGACCCGCGACCTGATCGCCCTCGGGCTGGCAGTCAGCGAAGGCGGCGCGAAGTTCGTCTCCCGCGCCCACGCCGACGAGTGGAACAAGGCCTCCACCATGTCGTCGGTCAGCGACCTGCTCTACGGCAAGGCCAAGACCCGCGAGGAGGCGATGGCCCGGGAGGAGATCCGCGACCGCGCGCAGGGCTACCTGACCGACGGCACCGTGGACGCCGTCCTGGCGTCGGTGCAAACCGTGGATACCGACTCCGACTACGGGTACAACCTGCAGACCGCCACCGCCGGAGAGTGGGTCTCCCCCCGGCACGCCGCGATCGCCGTCTCGGCCATCAGCGTGTGGCGCCGCGGCCAGGAGCGCGCGGTGGCGAAGGCGGCCATCGCGCCGGGGTTCATCGGAGCGGAGAAGGACAAGATCGCCGGCGTCACCGCCACCGTCACCAAGGTCATCTACACCGACAACCCGTTCGACTACAACGGCGGCGTCAACACCCTGGTGCTGTTCCGGACCGAGGACAACCACGTCGTGAAATGGTTCGCATCGGGCCGCAAGGAGTACGAGCTCGGCGACACCGGCACGTTCACCGGCGGCACGGTCAAGGCGCAGGAGACCTACGAGGGCGTCGACCAGACCGTCGTCACCCGGGTCAAGTTCGCAGCGGAGAGCGCACCTGAGCCTGCCGCACATCCATAGGGCATGAGCCACCAGCCCCAGCACGCCCCCGCCGGTGCCCCCGCGGGTGGGCAGTTCATCACCACGTCGCGCCCCGAGCCCGGGCTGACCCTCGTTCCAACACCGCCCGCCGACCGCCGGTACACGGTCGCGGAGGTCGACGAGCTGATCGCCGCCGCCGGGCTCGAGGTCACCGCCGTCCAGCAGGTCGCTCGGGAAGCCGGCGACCGGATGTACGCCCTGCGTAACCAACAGCGCCGCGCCCAGCAGGCCCTCGACACGGCGTGGACGTGGCCAGCCACCGGGGAAGCACCCGCCGACCTGGTGGTCGCAGTCACGGACTCACGGTCGGCAGCCAGCGCCGCGGCCGCCGACCAGCAGGCCGCGCACACGCGCGTCGAGACGGCCCGCGCCGCGCAGCTGGCAGCCCAGGGCCACTACCCGTGGACCGGCACCGACACCCCGGCCGTCGAGGTTTCCGGTGGCCGCCAGCGGCCCGGTGAGCTGTCCCCCAGCGGGCGCTACGCCTACGCCCACACCAACGAGGAGCAGCTGTGAGCACCGAGATCGCCCGCCAGCCCGAAGGCACCCCCACCGGTGGGCAGTTCGCGGGCACCACGCGCGCCGAAGCGGCCGGGGTCGAGCTCGCCCCTGACCGGGCCCTGCGCTGCGACCAGTGCGGGACCCGCATGAGCATCGGCCCCGACGAGGTGTCCAACCACGTCGACCAGGACGGCGGCATCGACTTCGACCGGGACGCCGACCACGTCCCCTACACCGGCGACGGCGACAGCGACGTCCCGGATCCGCGCGCGGACGAGCTCGAGGCGCTGACCGAAGACGCCGAGGACGAGTACCGGCGGGCGTTCGAGGCCGCCCAGGAGGCCGAGTCCGACACGGACCAGGCCACCGAGCACGGTGACGCCGGCGAACAAGCCTTGTATTCGTTGCTGCTCTCCCAGCGCGGCACCGACCTGGCCACCGCCGGGCGACGGCGGGACGCGGTACGCCTGGCGGTGGACCCCCAGCACGACCGCCCGCCGTACGAGGAGTTCGCCCGCCCGACCAGCACGACCACGCTGCGCCGGGCGGTCCGGGACATCAAGACCGGACGGGTGCGCGGCCTGGTAATCCGCTCCGACCTGACCGCCAAGATGCCCGTCGGCGCCTTGGAGATCGCCGCCCCGATCAACGGACGCCCGGTGTTCGTGGAGGTGGCGTCCGGGTTCGCACCGCTGAAGGTCACCTCCGGGCTGGTCGTCGTCGAGGCGGAGTCCTACTTCGGGAACGCCGTCGACGTCGAGCCGGGCGCGGGCGCGGTGGTGTTCCCCGGCGAGGGCGCCAAGCTCTCCACCCGTACCCACAGCACCGGGATCACCGTGATCGTGGGGTCACCGGACGTGCGCGGCCTGCAGATCCACGACGGGCCCGGCGGGCACCTGGACATCCTCGGAGAACGGGACATGCACCTGACCGTCTTCCGCCGCCCTGAGCGGTGACACTCGAGGCGGCGGCGAAACCCTCCCCTGCCGCACATCTACCGGGCATGACCACAGAGACCACGCGTTCCCGCCAGCCCACCGGTGCCCCGAGCGGCGGTCAGTTCGCCGCCGAGACGAAGACCGAACCGGACCTCGCCCTGGCCCCGCCGCTTCCCGGCACACCCGAGCAGCGGGCGGTGATCGCGGACCTCACCTATGCCCTGGCTTGTGGCCTCGATCTCGCCCCGGACGGCGTGACGGTCGAGGCCGTGGAGTCGCAAGGCTGCGGGTCGGTCGCCGGCGCCGTCGAGCTCTACCTGACGGCTCCCCTCGCTGACGACCGGCACACCGAGGTCACGTTCGGCGTGCGCGTCCACGAGAACGGGTACACACGTGACTCACGCCTGCGCGCCACGTACGACATCGCGGCCTACTCCGAAGACGTCGGCTTCGACCGTGACGGCGTCGCGGCCACGTGGGGTTACACCGAGGAAGCGACCGCAGAGAACGTGCGGGCCCGCGCTGCGGAGGTCCTCGACCAGGCGCACCTGCAGCGCGGGGTGGAAGACCTGATCAACCGCCCGCAACGGGAAGCCAACCTGGCCGAGCGCAAGGAGAACCGGCGCGGTAACGGTTTCAGCGACATCCTGAGCGTGGAGGTGACCCGCGGCGGGCAGCACCCGACCCTTCGGGTCAAGGACCAGCGCAGCAATGACGAGCAGCCGGTGGACCTGACCCTCGATCGCGCCACCGGGACGGTCACCTCCGGGCACCTGTCCAGCCGGTACGGCACGGTCGCCCTGGACGGGGACAACCTGGCTCGGGTCGTCGGTCAGATCGACCGGCAGATCGGCTTCGAGCTTGACGGGTACGGCCACCCCGCAGCCGAAGCAACCAAGGAGCGGTTCGAGCTCCGCCTGCGGTTGGTCTTCACGAAGTAGCCCGGCGCGAGCACGACGCCGTTCCCCGCACATCAACCGGGCATGACCACAGACGCGACCCGGTCCAGGCAGCCCCTTGGAGCGCCGGCTTCCACCGGGGGCCAGTTCGCCGCCGAGACCCGCACCGAGCCGGACGGCGTCGACCTGGCCGCCGGTCGCGAGCAGCTGGGCGGCCTGAACCTCGAAGGCCCCTTCACCAACGGCGGCCGCAAGCTCGCCGAGATGGTCTCTCGCGCCGGGGTGTGCGGGACGGCCACCGACGCCCACGACCGCACCGATGACTGGACGCGGCTGGAGGTCGTCCTGGCGACCGGTGACGACCTGACCGTCCGCTATGCGGCGGAGCCGGGTCCGGACGGGGAGATCACCGCCGTCAGCTCGTACTTCAACCCGTCGGACGAGCACCCGGAGCTGGTCACCTCGTCGAGCACCCGGATCGGCGGGATGTTGGGCGAGGAAGACGTCCACGACGCGGTCCGGCACGCCATCATGCACGTCGCGGCGAGCGACGCCTTCTACGAGCAGTTCCCCGACACCCTGGGCCTGGCACTCGAGTTCATCGGTGAACAGTCTTCTGACGAGCCGTGGCACTACCGGAACACCCCTCATCCCCAGGAGTGCGGCGCTCGGTTCACCCTCGACGACGAGCTCGACGTCGTGGTGAGAAGCCGTGACGGGTCCGTCGGCCTCGTCGTCGACAACCTCCCTCTCGACGGCCGCACGCAGCCGCGCCTGGTCGCGTTCATGGCCGCCGACTTCAACCAGCGTCTGGGCGTGACGCCTGTCGCCGGCCAGACCCCCACGGAAGCCCTCGGCCAGATGGTCAGCGGGGTCATCGACAAGGCCCGCAGCCACCCGTTCTGGGTCGCCAACATCGACGAGACGAAAGCAGGCCTGCTGTGAGCAGCACCGAATCCAAGACCCGCCAGCCGAAGGGCGTTCCGGTGGGCGGCCAGTTCGCCACGGAGACCCGCACCGAGCCGGACGGTGTCGACCTGGCCGCCGGCGCCGGCGGCGTGCGGATGGGCGGCCTGCTCCTGGAGGGCGACTTCACCGACGGCGGCCGCGAGCTCGCCGAGATGGTCTCCCGCTCCGGGGTCTGCGGGTCCGTCTCGGACCATTCCAACGGCGACTCGGCCTGGTCCCGGCTGCAGGTGGTTCTCGCCACCGGGGACGAGCTCCGCGTCGCGGTCGCGACGAAGCACGACGAGGATGCCCCGCCACGGATGACATCCGTCGCCGCGCACTTCTACGCCGGCGAGGACAACAGCCCCAACCTGGGCGACTTCGACGACGAGCGATACGGCAGCGGCGGCTTCTCCGAGATCGACGTGCGCGAGGCAGTCCGGCACACCCTGCTGCGGGTCGCCGCCGGCGCCGCCTTCTACGAACGGTTCCCCGAGACGCCCGGCCTGGCTATGGAATGGATCGGCGAGGAGTCGGTCGGCAGCAGGTGGGCCTACCCCAAGGGCGACCAGCCGCAGCAGACCACGGCCAGCTTCAAGCTGGACGGCACGGTCGACGCCGGGGTGACCTGCGTCAGCGACGGCACGGTCGAGCTCGACGTCGACAACCTGACGCTCGACTACCGCAGGGCGCACCTCCTGGAGGTCTCCTGCGCCGACCTGAACCGGCGCCTGGGCGTGACGCCCGCCGACGGGCAGACCCACGAGCAGTCCCTGTCCGCGACCCTGACCGGGGTCACCGACCAGGCCCGCAGCCACCCGGTGTGGGCGGACAACATCGACCAGACGAAAGCAGGACTGCCGTGAGCGCCACCGGAACCAAGACCCGCCAGCCGAAGGGTGTCCCGGTCGGCGGCGAGTTCGCGACCGAGACCCACGCCGAGCCGGTCGGGGTCGACCTGACCCCGGCGCTGCCCGAGACGGTGTTCACGAAGCGGTACGACACGCTGGACGAGAAGATCGAGGCGTTCCAGTCTGAGCTGAACGATGCCGTCGCCGGGCTCGCCGACGACGCCAACTGGCAGTCCTACCTCGAGACGATGGGCAAGTTCCACCGGTACTCAGGTGGCGGAGGAGGGATAATCGAACTCCGTGAGTGCCGTCGAGCGCCCGCGGTTTCGCAGCGTTTGAAGCTTCTGTGGCGTCACGGGCAGGTCGAGTAGCCCGGCAACCTGGACGCGCCGAGATGGCGCGGTCGGGCAGGCAGGCGCTTGGGCGCGTGGGTGGCCCCGGAGTCCCCGTAGGACACATCTACCTGCGACCCGGCATCGGAGAGTGATGGACCAGCCCGGCCACCTCGTGACCGGCGCGCCCGCGGTGCCACAACGCCATGTCCAGGGCGTCCAGCGGCAGGTCGGTATTCATCGTCCGGGCCGCCCGCCAGCCCACGATCATCCGCGAGCGCACATCGATCGCGAAGGCGTCGACGAACCCCGACCACGTCGCGACGTGAAGTCCACGACCCACAGCTGGTTGGATGCGGCGGCGGTGAACTGGCGTCCGACCAGGTCAGCGGGCCGAGCTGCTGTGTTGTCCGGGAGGGTGGTGCGGACCCGGCGGCCCCGGCGGACCCCGACGAGGCCGTGGGTGCGCATCAGGCGTTCGACGGTGCACCGGGCCATCGGGGTTCCGGCGACCAGAACCCCTTCACGACGCAGCCGACTGTAGACCTTCCGGGCTCCGTAGAGCCCGCCGCGGTTGGCGGTGTCTACCCGGATGATCTCGGCCAGCACCAGCTCGTCACGCCCGGCCCGGGTCGAGGTTGGGCGCCGGCGGCGGGCGTAGTAGGTCTCCGGGGCGATCGGCACACCGTGCTTGGTCAGCACCCGGCGGATCGGCGCGACCCCGAAGGTCTGGCGGTGTCAACGGCGGACTGAGAGTGCTCACCACGGCAGGCGCGGGTCGAGCTCCCGCGCGAAGAACGAGGACGCCGCCAAGAGAATCTCGTTGGCCCGCTTGAGCGGCTCATCGGACATCCGGTGGGGGTGGGGTCGTGAGTCCGCCGGCGACGAGGAGTGCGATCTCGCTGATCGGACAGGAGGGGAAGGACGCGAGGATCGTCTCGGCGATCTTCTTCCCCGCGGCCAGGTCGGTGTCGGTGTAGGCGGACCGGACCTGCTGGTAGCACTGCCAGGCCAGGAGCACCTCGCCGTCGGGATCGCCCCGCTGGAGGCAGTCGGTCAGCCGGTTCCACTGCCGATCGGACAGGTGCTCGGCGCCGGTGCGGGCGATGTTGCGGATCCGCAAGAGCGGGTCGTTCTTGTTGTCCCGCGGCGGCCGAGAGAGTCTTGCTGGACGCGGCGGCGGACCTCGTCGAGGGCCTGGCCTGCGAGTTTGACGACGTGGAACGCGTCTAGGACCGGGGTGGCCTCGCGGAGTTCGTCACGCAGGGCGTCGGCATACCCGCGGAACGGGTCGAGGGTGGCGACCTGAACCCTGTCACGGAAGGTGGCGGATCGGTCCTTCAGCCAGTCAGCCAGCACGGTCCCGGAACGTCCGGGGGCCAGGTCCAGCAGCCGAGCATGAACCCGACCTTGGCAGTCGCGGGTCAGGTCGACCATCCCGGTCAGCATCGTCGGGCCCTTGGCCGCGGCCTTGTGCGGGGTGTGGTGCCACACGTGCTCGTCGACCTCGAGCGTGGCGACCCCGTCCAGGCGGGCGGGGTCGGCTCGGGTGGGGCACCGTTCAGGATGGCGATGAGACCCATTGTTCGATGTCAGGCACCGGCGTAGCGTCGAGTAGATCACTCGATCGAGGAGGCTTCTGATGGCTGGACTGGAGTCGAAGAGTTTCGATGCACCTGATGAGGTTCGTCCGTTCACGGACAAGGGTGAGGCGCAGGTCGTGACGCTGGCTGGCGGCTCGGTGCTCAAGGCCCGGTTTGAACCAGGCTGGCGGTGGTCTGAACACCTCCGTCCGATTGCGGGCACGGACAGCTGCCAGTCACCCCATTTCCTCTACGTGCTCTCCGGGCGAATGCACGTGGTCATGAACGATGGCACGGAGGCCGAGGCCGCACCCAACGACGTCGTGCGCATCGAACCTGGCCACGACGCCTGGGTCATAGGGGACGAGGCATGCGTCGTCGTCGACTTCGGGGCGTCCCCCGCCTACGCCACTTCCCACACCGCTTGATCGGGAGTAGAAATGGTGGGAACCGGTGCTAATCGGCCACCGCTTGCCCCTCTGGAGGTTCTTGCCATGCCCAAGTTCATGGACGTTCACCACGGGATGCACGGCATCACCCCCGAGGCCCTGAAAGCCGCGCATCAGGCGGACCTCGACATCCAGGGTGACGAGGGGGTCGACTTCCAGAGGGCGTGGGGTGACCCTGACTCC
>NZ_DATCNW010000440.1:0-1561 GCF_036565025.1 Pengzhenrongella sp. | reverse complement strand
CAGCCCTGCGAGCCCGGCTCGATCAGCCACATTGCCAGCGAGTCCGGCCCCATGTACTCGGCCACGCCCTGGGCGAGCAGCCAGTCGGCGGGGGCCATCACGACTGGCCCCTTATGTCCGCCCACCGCCCGTGAAAGCTCGATCCAGCGGGGGAAGGGCAGAATCGGGCCGACGGCGTTGAAGGTGCCGGTGGTTCCGACCTGCGCGGCATCGAGCAGCCACGCGGACAGGTCGCGGACGTCGACGACCTGCGTCATCGCGTGCGGGGTGTCGGGGACGAGCATCGGTCCGCGCGGATCACGCGCGGCGCGGGCAACCCAGTAGCCGGAGCGCCCGGTGTGGTCCCCTGGCCCGCCGATGAGGCCGGGTCTGGCCACCAGCAGCCGGTCGCCGACGGTGTCGCGGGACGCCTGCTCGCAGGCGACCTTGGCCTCGCCGTACTGTTCGCGGTCGACCTCTTCGCGGTCGGTCGCAGGGAGCACCTGTGCGGTTTCGTCGGCTCCGGGGGTGGCGTGCGAGGCGTACACGTTGCCAGACGAGACATAGGTCCAGTGCCTGGCTCGCCGATGCAGCGCGCTTAGCGCGCCGCGGACCAAGCCGGGCTGCCACGACACCTCAACCACCGCGTCCCAGCTCTGACTGACCAGCGCGACATACGCCTCCGGGTCGCGTCTGTCCGCGGCGACCAGGACCGCGCCGTCGGCGACCGGCCCGCTGCGACCGCGCGCGAGGCAGGTCACGTGGTGCCCACGCAACACGCCCTGGCGAGCAAGCTCGCGTCCCAGCCACCCCGTTCCGCCAAGCACCAGCAGTTCCATGCGGTGCAGTCAACCAAACGCCACCCGCAACAACTACACGCTTCGCGGCTGGCGTAACCGCCAGGGTCAGCAGCCAACCGTCCCGCAGCACAAACCTTGGGTTCTAGCGGTCGTCGCAACACCCGAAGATATGAGGGTGCCGATGACCATCCGTTTCTCCAACCAAATCGTGGCCGAGCTGATTCAGCCGTTCTGGGCTGCGTGGCAGGGCGGTGAGTTCATGACTGATGCCTCTGCCATCGCCGGTACCCACCGCCGGCGTGGTCTGGCTTGGGTGCGTCAGGCCGGTGGCGTGCGCCCGCGCCGCGGGCGTTACCTGCAGGGGCGTTACCTGTCCTTTGGTGAGCGGGAAGAGATCGCACTCGGTCGTGCCGGGGGTGAGTCGATCCGCTCCATCGCCAGGCGTCTGGGGAGGTCGCCGTCCACGATCAGTCGGGAGCTGGCCCGTAACAGCGACGGCACGGGCGACTACCGGGCAACGACCGCGCATCCGCTGGCCTACGAACGAGCCAGCCGGCCTAAGCCGGCCAAGCTGGTGACCAACATGACCCTGCGGGCACGGGTCGAGCTGGACTTGGAGAAGAAGTACTCACCCGAGCAGATCGCTGGCAGACTTCGAGGTGACCACCCCGATGACCCGGAGATGTGGGTGTCCACCGAGACGATCTACCAGTCGCTGTACGTCCAGTCCCGCGGGGCGCTGCGCCGTGAGCTGGCCAAATGCCTGCGCACCGGGCGCGGGC
>NZ_DATCNW010000439.1:0-7555 GCF_036565025.1 Pengzhenrongella sp. | reverse complement strand
ACCTTCCCAAAACTGGATCGCTCCCGCTCGGGGCGGGCCCGCACGCAATGGACGTAACTTGAGGTCCACGCAGGCGGGATCCAGAGGAGGATCCCCGCTCGGGGGCGACTGGCAGGGGGTCCTAAGTTACGACCATTGCGCACTACCCCGTCGGTGACGTCACCGCCTGGGAGCGGCACCTCCGCCTCGTCACCCGCATGCAGGGCCTCTGCGACCACCCCTGAAGAGAGATCCCCACCTCGTCGGTCCTGGCTCGCGGTCATCGCCCGATTCTCGCGCAAGATCCACCACGCGAGCGCCACGTGATACTCAGGGAACTTGGCTGTCGCTCAGCGGTAGGTCGTGGGGCGACCTCGGCGTCCGGGCCACTCGACACCGCTGATCAACGACACCTAAGCGACTTTCGCCGGCGATGCGATGGCACTCCTCGTACGCCACTGACCCGATCCAGACGGCCGGTCGTGCTGGCTCCTTACGACGTCGCTCAACAACCACGCCGAGCTTGCTCTACAGGCTGACGCGCCTCTCGGGTCCAACCCCGGTCGGGACGGTCGGGACGGTCGATTCGGCCCAGGCGGAGATGTTGGTGCAGCCCTGGGCGCGGTACGTACCGCAGGTCGGGCCGACCCGCACCATGTGTCGGCGCTTGGTCGTGCAGGTACACGACACGGGTCGCTCGGTTCGGCGCCCAGTCCGTGCATGGTCCAGCGTTGCCCGTTCGGGCAGCCTTGGTGGTGGTCGGGGGCTTGAAGGTCCGTGGCGACGCGCCGGGGTTTGTCGGTCACCTCGTCGCAGGTGAGGTCGCTGGGGCTCCGCAGGGCGCCATCGTTGGTGTCGATGTGGCGATACGTTCTCTTGCTCACGCGTCGGTGTGGAGCGTCCGGGTGGCGTAGGCGCGTTTCATCTTGACACGGTTGCCGCAGTCCGTCATTGAGCACCAGCGGCCCGACCGGTTGCGTGAGGCGTCGTAGTAGGCCCAGCGGCATTCGTCGCGAGCGCAGACCTTGAGCCGTTCCCATACGCCGTCGGCGCGGGTGCGATCGACAGCGGAGAGCAGTACGGCGACGGCCGCAGCGACGGGCGCGGGGTCCGCCGCCGCGAGTGTCCGGTCAGGTGGAACCGTTGGACGCGCGGTCGATGTCGCCCGAGACCTTCCCGGCGTGGGGGCCGGTGCGCTCCTCGATGCGGCGCACGCGGCGTTCGGCGCTGCGTTCCAGACGACGCAACTCCTCGGCGCCACGATGCTCGTCGCTGTAGCGATCGCGGCCGTCGTGCTCCTCCCGTCGCGATCGGGTCCGAATGGTGGGCAGGGTCGATCCCGCGCTGGCCGCACCGGAACGTTGCGGACAAGATGGCGTCGACGTCCCCTCCACCGCAACACCTCCGAGCGCGCGGAACCGCTACTGTCAGGTTTCTCGCCCGTGAAAGGCGCGCCCGAGACGACGCCCGCGCGCCAAGAGTTCACGGGCTGTGAGGTTCGGCGCACCCATCTTCTACCCATCGTTTTCAACCCTGAATTGCCATACTCGACCATGGCTACCGGGCCGCCGAATCGAGTGTTTCCCCAGATCAATGGCAGTTTCCATCAACAGCCAAAAGTGTCCGAAACCGCCGGGCGAAAGCGATCCAGTGTGGGTTCGAATCCCACTCGGGGCACTTGGATGTGGCTGTGACCTGCGGGATGCGCCGGGAGTAGGGCTCCTGGAGGGACGAGACCTGACCGACCCATCGTGAAGACTGCGGTGCGGATCAGACGTCTCGGGCGCGGCACGCGGCGGCACCGCTCGCTCGTCGGCGGCCTTGCTTGCGGCTCGGCAGACCAGCGCTCAAGCCTGCGCGTCGCGGTCCACGGCTGCTCACTTGGGGCGTTCGTGTCGAGGATGCGGGTGCAGTCCGGCGCCTCGTTGGTCTTGACGAAGGCAGGTCCGCTCAGAACAGCCCTGCGGCCGTGCCGCCGGCCCCGAATATGGCGAAGACCACCACGGGCAAGAGCAGGATGATCACCCATCCCCGTGCGGCGGGGATCCATCGACGGCGCGCGACACGAGGCGAGCCAACATCGTCCAGGAGCCGATAGCCGTCGTCGAGCCAGTACTCCGACCCCGCGAGGATCGCCCATCCGGTCCGGGACCACACCAGGACGAGCTGCGTGTCGCTTCCCCTTCCCGGCAGCCGGGCGCGCCAGGTCGTGGCGCCGGCGAGGTCGATCGTGCGCCGGCCGAGCACGGTGCGAACCGTCAATCGACCGGCGTCACGAGTCGAGAGCACGGAGGAGCCGACGGGCAGGACGATGACCGGAAGCGCGAAACCCAGGACAAAGGAGAGAGCCCCAGCCAGGTTAGGCGCCCACGCGGTGGTGAACCCGGCGTCATCGAGCGGCGAACGCTCCCACGAGGCTTGCGTGAGGCGGCTCAAGGTCACCACGGCGACAGTCACGAACGGAAGGACACGCCCGCCCACCAGCAGCGCCTTCGCGACCAGGACGCGCCACCCACCGTGGTCTTCGTCGGGTGACTCCTGGCCCGCGTCGCGCGCGTGACGCCCTCGCTCCTCTGCCACGCCCCGAGAGTACTGGCAGGGCCGATACGTACGCCGACGCGGGACTCCCCGATCCTGCAGATCAAAACACCTCGGTGCGCTGCCCGTCAGCGTTGCTCGAACAGTGCATCGGGGTTCGGCAGATCATTGAAGTGCGTGAAGGTTCCAGCGTCTGCGATCTCCTGGGCAGCCTGCCGGAAGCTGGACCAGGCGACGCGGGCCAGCGTGCCCCCGACGCTGATCCGCCGCACTCCCAACGCGGCAGCCGCAGCGACGGTGAGGAACGGGGTATGGATCAGCAGGTTCACGGGCTTGGGTGCCACCGCGGCCACGATGGCCGAGATGTGGTCAACACTGTCGATCCGCGGGGCGTAGAGGCATTCCGCACCTGCTTCGCCATAGGCACGCAGCCGCCGGATCGTGTCGTCGATGTCGGGGCGGCCGACGACGAACCCTTCCGAGCGGGCGGTGAGCACGACGCCCGTCCCTGATTCGTCGATCGCTGCTCGCGCCGCTCGCACGCGCTCGACCGCCAGTTCGAGGGAGAACAGTGGATCCGCCTCGTCGCCGCTGGAGTCCTCGATCGACAGGCCCGCGATCCCGGTCGCCGCAGCACGAATCACATTGACAGCGACGTGCTCTGGGTCGACCGCGTAAGCGCCCTCAAAGTCTGCGTTCACCGGCAGCGACACCGCGTCGACGACAGCCGCTAGATGCTCCAGCATCTCGTTCAGCCGGACCCCTCCGTCGGCCCGACCCAATGTCCAGGCGAAGCCGGCGCTCGTCGTTGCCAACGCCGGGAAGCCCAGCTGCTCGAGGATCAGCGCGCTGCCGACGTCCCACGGATTCGGCATGACGAAGCAACCTGAGGAGTGCAGGCGGTGAAACTCAGCGACCCGCTCGTCATGAACGCTCATGGCTTACCTCCAACTCAAGTCGGCTCACTAGACCACCGCCTCTCCGCCCACGTCAAGGGAGGAAAGCAACCCCGCCCCAGCACCGAGAGGACGAAGCGATGGTCGACCCGAGCCTCGCCAAACCGGCGATGTCCACCGGCCAGAATCGCTATCGTCACAGTGGGTGTCCATCCGAGAAGGAGAATCCGATGATCAGCGCAACGATGGTCGTGCCGACGGTCCCCGTCACGGACCTCGAACGCGCGAAGGTCTTCTACAGCGAGACCCTCGGCCTGACGCTCCTGTGGGAGACCCCGTTCGGCATCCGGTACCGCTGCGGGTCCGTCAGCGAGCTCTCCGTCTTCAAGCGACCTCCGACGACGACCGAGCACACGCTCGCCCACTTCGAGGTCGACGACATCGACGCCGTGGTGCAGGACCTCGTCGCCAAGGGCGTCGAGTTCCTCGACTACACCGAGGGCCCCCTCGTCACCACCGGACACATCGCTCAGATGGGTCCGGCACGGGGCGCGTGGTTCCGCGATCCCGACGGCAACACCCTCTGGATCCGTCAAGGCTGACGCTGCGACAACCACGTCGCCGACAGCCACGTTCGCTCAGACGCGGAGCGCCTGACTTCGGCGGCCTCGATCCGCTCCCAACCGTCCAGCGCCGCCACGCGCGTCAGGTGCGCACGACGAGCACCGGGCACGTCGCGTGCAGCACCACGGTGTGGCTCACCGATCCGAGCAGCATCCGGGCGACGCCCTCCCGACCCCGGCTGCCGACCACCAGGAGCCTCGCCGACTTGGCGGCCTCCAGCAGTGCCTGCGCCGCTTGCCGGCTGACGATCCGCCGGTTGACCACCAGGTCGGGGTAGCGCTCGCTCAGACCGGCGACCGACTCGGCAAGCAGCACGTGCTCCCTCTCCTGAGCCCCCTCGGCACGGGACGTGGTCCTCGGCGGCCGCCAGGCGTGCACGACCGTGAGCTCCTGTCCCGACCGGTCGGCCTCCGCCGCTGCGAGGGCGACCGCTTCGAGCGAGTCGGGCGACCCGTCCACCCCGACGACAACGCCGACCCCATCGGTTCCGGTTCCCGACGGCACGACGACCACCGGGCAGAGCGCCCCGGCCGCCACCTGATAGCTGAGCGAGCCGGAGACGACCCGCTCGAGCGCGCCGAGCGGGCGGGACCCGACCACGACCAGAGCGGCGTGCGCCGAGGCCTCCGTGAGGGCCTGGCCCGGAACCCTGCGCGACAGCGTGGTGCGCAGGGTGAGCCCGGGCGCCACCTCCAGGGCGCGCACGGACTCCGCCGCCAGCAGCTCCTCGGCCGTCTGGTTGACCGCGTCGTCGTACAGCAGGTCCATGTTCGCGCCCGGGATCCCGAGCGCGTACACGATCTCGAGCTCGTCCCTGCGCGACCGCGCCGTCTCGGCGGCCCAGATCAGCGCCTCGTGGCTCGAAGCGGTTCCATCGATTCCGACGACGACGGTGCGTGCCATGGCCGTTTCCCCCCTTGGTCGAGCAACACAGGCGCACGCCAACGTGCTCTTACGGCCAGTGTCTGCCGAGAGCAGAGTGCCGGTCCAGGGACCAAAGTCGGTTGCGTGGGCTCCGACCTGGGACTTCCGGCCCGCGCGAGGGGTGAACCGCCGCTGAACTGATCTCGTCGAGCTCGACGGCAAGCCACGCCGCCACGGCGTCCGACTCGGCACGATCGGCGTCCACCGTTCGAGCCGGCTTCCGTCAGAGCGGAACGGTCACCAGGCTCTGGAAGTACTCGTGCAGCTCGTCGCCCATGTCGAGCACGTCGCGATCGAGGAGCCACTGGATCTGGAGTCCGTCCCACAGCGCGATGCTCTTGATCGCAGCGCGCCGAGGATCAACCCCCGGCCGCAGCAGCCCGAGCTTCTCGATCCGGGTGAACGCCTGCCAGATGCCGTCCCGGACCGCGGTGTACCGGTCGACGAAGTACTGGTGAGCGGGGTGGTCGGCGGTCGTCGCCTCGGCCGAGAGGGTGCAGTACAGCTCCACCACACCCGGGGTGGTGGCGTTGTGCCGGGCCAGGTCGACCAAACCACGCAGCGTGTCGAGACCGTCCTCGGCATCGAGGTTGACACGTTCGCGAGACAGGTTGTCCCGGTGGTCCAGCAGCGCAGCGAGCAGCGCGCTCTTCCCGGGGAAGTGATGGAGCAGCCCGGCCTCGCTCATGGCGACGAGCTCGGCGATCTCGCGCAGGGACCCGCTGCGGTAGCCGTTCTCGGAGAACACCGCCAGGCCCGCGTCGAGGATGCGCAGTCGAGTCTGCTTGCTCTTCTTGTACTCGCCGCGCGGCTTCCTGGTCCGGGGAAGGTCGTCTACTGACATCTCCGCGCTCCTCGCTTCCTGGTGTCGGTCGAGCGTAGACGGCGCCCCGCTCAAGGCCAATCCGCGTGCCCAAAACGTTACCATCTAAATCCTAGCGAGCGCTCGGTTTTGGTGCTAGCGTCGCGTTCGGCGATCCACGGTGGCTCGCTTCTCGATCCGGAAGGACCAACGATGACCCGAAGGAAAACGGCGATCTCCGCGGCAGCCGCCCTCGCCCTCGCCGCATTCGCCCTCAGCGCCTGCAGCGGCGGAAGCACCGGAAGCGGCGACACCGGCGGCGGCGGCGCCTCGTCCACCCTCGTCCTCGGTGCGATCGTTGCGCCGACCACGTTCGACGCTTCCGGCTCCGAGTGGGGCAACCGCTCGGTCTACTACCAGGCCGTCTACGACACGCTCCTGCTCGCCACCCCCAAGGGCACGATCGAGCCGTGGCTCGCCACGAAGTGGGCGTACAACGCCGACAACACCGTCCTGACCCTCACCATCCGTGACGACGTCACCTTCTCGGACAAGTCGAAGCTCAGCGCCGACGTGGTCAAGAAGAACCTGGAGCGCTTCAAGACCGGGAAGTCGCCGGATGCCGGCTACTTCTCGAACATCAAGACGGTCGCCGCTCCCGATGCCACGACCGTCGTAATCACGCTCGCCGCACCCGACCCGGCGCTGCTCAACTACCTCACCCGCGACCCGGGGCTCATCCAGAGCGCGAACGCGTTCAACAGCCCCGACCTCGCCACGAAGCCGGTCGGATCGGGCCCGTATCTCCTCGATACCGGTAAGACCGTCACCGGTACGTCCTACGTGTTCACCAAGAACCCGGACTACTGGAACAAGGACGTGCAGCACTACAAGGAGATCAAGGTCAACGTGCTCGCCGACGCGACCGCCGCGCTCAACGCGATCAAGGCCGGCGAGGCCAACTCCGTCAAGCTCGCCAGCAACGACAACCTCGACCAGGTCCAGGCGGCCGGGTGGAAGGTGAACTCGAACGAGCTCGACTTCCAGGGCCTGCTCCTGCTCGACCGTGCAGGCAAGACGAACAAGGCGCTCGGCGACGTGCGCGTGCGGCAGGCCATCAACTACGCATTCGATCGCAAGGCGTTGCTCAAGGCCCTGCAGACCGACCACGGCACCGTCACCGAGCAGGTGTTCCCGCCGACCTCCAAGGCCTACGACAAGAGCCTCGACTCGCGCTACCCGTACGACCCGGCCAAGGCGAAGTCGCTGCTCGCCGCGGCCGGCTACAGCAAGGGGCTCACCCTCGCCATGCCGAGCAGCACCGTGCTGGGCGCCACCACCTACACGCTGCTCACCCAGCAGCTCGCCGACGTCGGCATCACGGCCAAGAACACCGACGCGGGCAACAACTTCATCGCCGACCTGCTGGCGCCGAAGTACCCGGCCTCGTTCATGGCGCTCGAGCAGAACCCGGACTGGCAGCTGATCCAGTTCATGATCGCCCCGACCGCCGTGTTCAACCCGTTCCACTTCGACGACCCGAAGGTGGACGCGTACATCAAGCAGATCCAGCTGGGCGACGCGGCCACCCAGGCCAAGGTCGCAGGCGAGCTCAACAAGTACATCGTCGAGCAGGCCTGGTTCGCCCCCTGGTACCGCGTGCAGGGCAGCGTCGTGACGGACCCGAAGACCACCGTCGAGATGGTGCCCACCAACGCCTTCCCGGCGATCTACGACTTCAAGCCCGCCGCGTAGGCCACCCGGATCCTCCTCGCCCGCCGCACCGTAGCGG
>NZ_DATCNW010000438.1:0-11564 GCF_036565025.1 Pengzhenrongella sp. | reverse complement strand
ACCTTCCCAAAACTGGATCGCTCCCGCTCGGGGCGGGCCCGCACGCAATGGACGTAACTTGAGGTCCACGCAGGCGGGATCCAGAGGAGGATCCCCGCTCGGGGGCGACTGGCAGGGGGTCCTAAGTTACGACCATTGGGGGTACCCCCGCCGGATGGCACGCTGGCTGGATCGGCATCACCCATGGCGGGACCATAGCTCTTGGGCGCGCCTTGTTGCCGACCCGTCAGCCGCCGGACGGCGACGCTTCCCGATTCGGCGCTTGCGAACCCCACCCCGCCGTCGGGCACTCAATGCAAACGACGCGCGTCGCCCTCCCACCAGGAGTGCGGCGAGCGTCGTCGTCGCGAATCCTCCGCCGAGGTAGTACCTCCGCGCCGAGAGCGCTACACGGCTCTACCTCGGACGGGGAGTACTACCTCGGCGGGCGGGGGACTACTTTTTCGCGGCGGCCTTCAGGTCGGTGACGAAGGTCGGGTTGTCGGCCAGCCACTTCTTGGCCGAGGCCTCGTTGTCCTTGCCGCCGTTCTCGTTGAACATGAGGTTCTCCAGGGAGAACAGCTGCGCGTTGGTCAGCTTGAACTTCTTCAGCCAGGACGCGAACAGCGGGTAGTCCTTGCCGAAGTCGGTCCGGCCGACGGTCTCGATGTGCTCCGCCTTGCCGAGGCTGCCTTTGGGGTCCAACAGGTCGCGCAGCTTGTACGCCTCGTAGGCCCAGTGCGGGCGCCACAGAGTGACGGCGATGTTCTTGTGCTTGCTCATCGCGCCCTTGAGCTCGGCGAGCATCGCCGGGGTCGAGGACTCGATGAAGTCCATCTTGTCCAGGCCGTAGTTCGGGATGACGTCGTCCTTCATGATCCGCGTCAGGCCGGCGCCGGGCTCGATGCCGACGATGCGGTTGTCCACGACCCCGGGGTGCTTGGCGAGGTCGTCGAGCGACTTCAGCGGCGAGTCGGCGTTCACGGCGACGGTCAGGCGCGCGTCGGAGTACCAGGCGCCCAGCTGCTCCATGTGCTTGCCGTACTTCTTGAGGTAGTCCGCGTGCGTCATCGGCAGCCACATGTCGAAGTTCACGTCCGTGTCACCGCCCGCGAGACCGGTGTAGACGACGCCGGGGTCGGCGGTCTCCATCGTGACCTTGTAGCCCTCGTCCTTCAGGATCGCCTGCCACAGGTAGGACGCGGCGATGCCCTCGTCCCAGCCGGTGTGCACGCCGATCTTGACGTCCTGCTGGTCCCCGTTGGGGTTCTTCGGGCCGGCCGCGGCGGCGCCGCCGGCGCAGGCACCGAGTGCCAGGGCGATCGCGACGCCGGTGGCGACGAGAGTCAGGGGTCGTGCGAATCGTGCGGTCATCGTTGCCTTTCAAAGGTGCCGCGGCTGGGTGCCGGCGACGAAAGTTCGTGCAGGGCCAAGAGGGTGGTCAGGCGGCCGCGAGCTTGAGCGCGCGGGACACCGGGGCGCGGTCGGCGAGCGCCGACGTCATCCGGTCGAGGTAGATCGCGAGGATCACGACGCCGATGCCGGCCTCGGCACCCAACGCGACGTCGACCCGGGCGAGCGCCTCGACGACGTCGCTGCCCAGCCCCTTCGCGCCGACCATGCCGGAGATCACGACCATCGAGAGCGACAGCATGATCACCTGGTTGATGCCGGCCATGATGGTCGGCAGCGCGAGCGGGATCTGGATCTGGCGCAGGATCCGGCCCGGGCTGGCGCCGAACGCGTGACCTGCCTCGACGACCTCGGAGTCGACCTGGCGGATGCCCAGCTCGGTGAACCGGACGCCGGGCGCGAGGGAGAACACGATGGTCGCGACGATCCCCGGCACCGCGCCGGTCAGGAAGATGATGACCGTCGGGATGAGATAGACGAAGGCCGGCATCGTCTGCATGAAGTCGAGCACCGGGCGAAGCGCGCGGGAGACCCGGTCGTTGCGCGCGGCGAGGATGCCGAGCGGGATGGCGATGGCCAGCGCGATCGCGCTGGCGATGATCACCAGTGAGAGCGTCGCCATGGCGTTCTCCCACTGGTCGACGCTCACGATCAGGCCGAAGCCGACCAGCGTGACCAGGGCGAGCTTCCAGCCCTTGACGGCGAACGCGAGCCCGACGAGCACGAGCACGACGGCCCATGCGGGCGGTGTGGTCAGCACGAGCGAGAGGGTGTCGTACGCGGCATCCAGGACCGTCTTGATGGCCCCGAAGAAGGGGTCGAACGAGAGGGTCATCTCGGTCACGGCGGACTCGACCCAGTCCCCGAGCGGCAGGCGGTAGGGCAGGTCTGCGATTGCGGTGATCATCGGGCGTCTCCTGACGTCGTCAGGTCAAGTTCGTCGACGTCGAGTTCGTCGACGTCGAGTTCGTCGACGTCGAGGTCGTCGGCGGCGGGCTCGGCGATGGAAGGCTCGGTGGTCGACGACGCGTCGGGGGCGGGCTCGGCGGTGTTGGGCGTCATGGCCTCGAGCAGCGTCACGCGCGGGATCACCCCGACCAGGCGGCCGCGGGAGTCGATGACCGGGACGGGCAGCGGCGTCTCGGCGGCGGGCGCGAACAGCTCGGCGAGCAGCGCATCCTCGGCGACGGGGGAGACCTCGTCGAGCGTGAGGTCGACCAGTGCGCCACCGCCCGCGCGGACCGCGGCGACGACGTCGGAGTCGCGCACCACACCGAGCAGCTTGCGGTCGTGGTCGATGACGTAGGCCGCCGAGGTCTGGGACTCCTTCATCTGGCGCAGCGCGACGTGCGGGCCGCCGGACGCGGTGACGACGGCCTTCGCACGGACCATCACCGAGCCGGCGGTGAGCACCCGCGTGCGGTCGACGTCGGCCACGAAGGTCGCGACGTACTCGTCGGCGGGCTCGGACAGGATCTGCTCGGACGTGCCGATCTGCACGATCCGGCCGTCGCGCATCATGGCGATCCGGTCTCCCAGGTGCATGGCCTCGTTGAGGTCGTGCGTGATGAAGATGATCGTCTTGCCGAGCGTCTGCTGGAGCTCGAGGAGCTGTTCCTGCATCTCGCCGCGGATCAGCGGGTCGAGCGCGGAGAACGCCTCGTCCATGAGCAGCACGTCGGTGTCGGCGGCGAGGGCGCGGGCGAGCCCGACGCGCTGGCGCATGCCGCCGGAGAGCTGGGACGGCAGCGAGTCCTCCCACCCGTCCAGTCCGACCAGGCCGAGCGAGGTCGCGGCCCGACGGCGGCGCTCGGCGCGGTCGATGCCCTGGATCTCCAGCGGGTACGCGGCGTTGTCGAGCACCGAGCGGTGCGGCAGCAGCGCGAAGTGCTGGAAGACCATGCTGACCTTGCGCTGGCGGATCTCGCGCAGCTCGGACGCGCTGACCTGGGACAGGTCGGCGTCGCCGAGCAGGATCTTCCCGGCGGTGGGCCGGACGAGCCCGTTCAGCATCCGGATGAGCGTCGACTTGCCGGAGCCCGAGAGCCCCATCACGACGAACGTCTCGCCGGGGGTCACCTCGAAGCTCGTGTCGATCACGGCCGCGGTCCCGAGGTTCTTGATCTCCTCGCGGGACGCGCCGTCGCGCAGGCGCTTCACGGCCTCCTGCGGCCGTCGTCCGAACACCTTGAACACGCCTTCGGCGCGCAGTGCAGTCACGTCTCTCCCCGTTTCGCTTCGATCGTGGCCCGGACTCCGGTGCCCATGGGGGCGTGACGCAGCGGCGTCGCACGTCGTTCGCGCGCCGCAGCAGAAGTTCGGGCAGCCAGCCGGTCGGTGACGTCGCGCCAGCATCTTGTGCAGCTCGAGACGTCTCGGAAGGGGCTCCCCGCACCTTGCCGCGGCACCCTGTAGGAGCCGCTGGTCAGGTCGCGCACACGCCACCCAGTCCGACCGATCGTGGATCTGTTCGCTGTCACGATGCCCTGCCGCAGGCCAGGGACCTAACGCGCGTCAGGGGGGTCGGCACGCGTCGGACGGTTGTCGGCGCGCCGATAGCGCCGCTGACCTGCGGGTTTACTCATTTCGGACATGTGCGGACAAGGTGAGCGACATCACGCCCCAAAGCCGCACATCGGGCCCGAAGCGAGTGCGGTCACTCCTCGCGGACGCCCCCGGCGGCGACGACCCAGCGCCGGTTGACCCGGACCGCGTCGAGCATCCGGCGGTCGTGCGTGACGAGCAGCAGGGTCCCGGTGTACCCCTCGAGCGCGGCCTCGAGCTGCTCGATCGCGGGCAGGTCGAGGTGGTTGCTCGGCTCGTCCAGCACGAGCAGGTTGACCCCGCGGGCCTGCAGCAGCGCGAGCGCGGCGCGGGTCCGCTCGCCGGGCGACAGCGACGCGGCGGGTCGCTGGGTGTGCGCGGCGCGCAGCCCGAACTTCGCGAGCAGGGTCCGGACCTCGCCCGCAGGCCAGTCCGGGACGTGCGGCTCGAACGCGTCGACCAGCGGGAGCGGGGAGTCGAGCAGCGCGCGGGCCTGGTCGACCTCACCGATCGCGACGCTCGCGCCGAGCGAGGCGTGGCCGGCGGTGAGCGGGATCCGCCCGAGCAGCGCGCCGAGCAGCGTCGTCTTGCCGGCGCCGTTCGCGCCGGTGACCGCGATCCGGTCGCCGCCGTCGACCTGCAGGTTCAGCGGGCCGAGCGTGAACGCCTCGCCCCGCACGACGACGGCGTCGCGCAGCGTCGCGACGACCGCGCTGGACCGGGGCGCGGCGGCGATCTCGTAACGCAGCTCCCACTCCTTGCGCGGCTCGGCGACCTCGTCGAGCCGCTCGATCATGCGCGCGGTCTGCTTGACCTTGGCGGCCTGCTTCTCGGTCTGCTCGACGCGGAACCCGCGCCCGATCTTGTCGTTGTCCTTGGGCTTGCGGGCTGCCTTCTTGAGCCCCTGGTCCATCCAGCCGCGCTGCATCCGGGCCCGGTCCTCCAGGCCGCCGACCTTGTCGGAGTACTCGTCGTACGCCTCGCGCGCATGGCGCCGCGAGGTGGCGCGCTCGGCGAGATAGGCGTCGTACCCGCCGCCGTACACCCCGACGCTCTGCTGGGCGAGGTCCAGCTCGACGACGCTCGTGACGCACCGCGCGAGGAACTCGCGGTCGTGCGAGACCACGACGATGCCGGCCCGCTGGCCCTGCACGAACGCCTCGAGCCGGGCGAGGCCGTCGAGGTCCAGGTCGTTGGTCGGCTCGTCGAGCAGCAGCACGTCGAACCGCGCGAGCAGCAGCGCGGCGAGGCCGACGCGCGCGGCCTGGCCGCCGGACAGCCCGGTCATCGGGTGCGCCGGGTCCAGCGCCAGCCCGAGGTCGGCGAGCACCTGCCCGGTGCGCTCCTCCAGGTCGGCGGCGCCGAGCGCCAGCCAGCGCTCGAAGGCGTTGGTGTACGCGTCGCCGGCCCAGGGGAGTTCCTCGACCAGCCAGTTCGTGGCGAGGTCGAGCGCCTCCTGCGCCGCCGCGACCCCGGTACGCCGCGCGAGGTGGCCGGCGATCGACTCACCGACCCGCCGCTCGACCTCCTGCGGGAGGAAGCCCACCAGGGCGTCGGTCGGGGAGCGGACAACCGAGCCTTCGACCGTGGTCTCAAAGCCCTCGACGCCGGCGAGGATGCGCAAGAGCGTCGACTTGCCGGCCCCGTTCGCGCCCACCAGGCCGACGACGTCGCCCGGCGCGACGGTCAGCGCGAGGTCGGAGAAGAGCGTGCGGTCGGCATGGGCGGCACCCACGCCGCGGGCTATCAGGGTTGCGGTCACCGGTGAATTCTCGCAGCCCCGAGTAGGATGGCCGCGCACTGCGGCGGTGCTGCCCACCTGCCTCAAGGGCGCTCGCAACGGCCCAGCGCGTCCGCGCCGACAATCGTTGCATCGCCTCGCCAGCCGCGTTCAGATGAACCACCCATTCGAACCACCGGAGTGACATGAGCACCTCGTTCGACGAGTCCGCCGGCCAGTACAAGGTCCGCGACCTGTCCCTGGCCACCGCCGGCCGCCACCAGATCCGCCTCGCCGAGCACGAGATGCCCGGGCTGATGGCGCTGCGCGCCGAGTACGGCCCCACGCAGCCGCTCGCGGGCGCCCGCATCGCCGGGTCGATCCACATGACCGTGCAGACGGCGGTGCTCATCGAGACGCTCACCGCGCTCGGCGCGACGGTCCGTTGGGCCTCGTGCAATATCTTCTCCACGCAGGACGAGGCGGCGGCCGCCGTCGTCGTCGGCCCGAACGGCACCCCTGCGGCGCCGACCGGGGTGCCCGTCTTCGCCTGGAAGGGCGAGTCGCTCAGCGAGTACTGGGAGTGCACCGAGCAGATCCTGGTGTGGCCGGGCGGCGAGCGGCCCAACATGATCCTGGACGACGGCGGCGACGCCACCCTGCTGGTCCACTCGGGCGTCCAGTTCGAGAAGGCCGGCGCCGTGCCCGCCGACGGCGCAGTCGGTTCGCCCGGCTACTCCGAGGAGTACAACCTGACCCTTGCGCTGCTGCGCCGCTCGCTCGCGGAGGACCCGAAGCGCTGGCACGCGATCGCCGCGGACATCCTGGGCGTCACCGAGGAGACCACGACGGGCGTGCACCGCCTGTACCAGCTCGCCGAGACGAACCGGCTGCTCTTCCCGGCGATCAACGTGAACGACTCGGTCACCAAGAGCAAGTTCGACAACAAGTACGGCATCCGGCACTCGCTGCCCGACGGCATCAACCGCGCGACCGACGTCCTGATGGGTGGCAAGGTCGCCTTCATCGCGGGCTACGGCGACGTCGGCAAGGGTGCCGCCGAGGCGCTGCGCGGCCAGGGTGCGCGCGTCATCGTCAGCGAGATCGACCCGATCTGCGCGTTGCAGGCCGCCATGGACGGCTACCAGGTCGCGCGCATCGAGGACGTCGTCGGCGAGGCCGACTTCTTCGTCACGACCACGGGCAACAAGGATGTCGTCACCGCGGCGCACATGGCCGGGATGAAGAACAAGGCGATCGTCGGGAACATCGGGCACTTCGACAACGAGATCGACATCGCCGGCCTGGCCGCGACGCCCGGGATCACCCGCACGGAGATCAAGCCGCAGGTGCACGAGTGGACGTTCCCCGACGGGCGCTCGCTCATCGTGCTGTCCGAGGGCCGCCTGCTGAACCTCGGCAACGCGACCGGGCACCCGTCGTTCGTGATGAGCAACTCGTTCACGAACCAGGTCATCGCGCAGATCGAGCTGTTCACCAAGCGCGACGAGTACCCGATCGGCGTCTACCGCCTGCCGAAGGTCCTCGACGAGAAGGTCGCGCGCCTGCACCTCGACGCGCTGGGCGTCCGCCTCACCGAGCTCAGCAAGACCCAGGCCGAGTACCTGGGCATCGACGTCCGGGGCCCCTACAAGGCCGAGCACTACCGCTACTGACCGCCCCCGAGACGGGCCGGCCCGCCGGCCGCCCCGCCTGAGTCGAGAAGTCGAAATCCGCCCATCCGGTCGACCGTGGATGGGCGGATTTCGCCATCTCGTCGAGGGTCAGTCGACCGGGTCGGGGATCTGGTGGGGAAGGCGCCGGACCAGCTCGGCCTCGGCGGTGGCCGTCCGGTCGGCGGCGTGCGCGGCGGCGAACTCGCGGTCCCTGCGCTCGGCGAGGACGGCGGCGAGAAACATCTCGGGGTGCGTGCCGGGCGGGGGCGGCGGCGCGACGGCCAGCTCGGCCTGGCTCGCGAGCTCACGTCCGAGCCGCTCGCGCGACGCCGGGTGCAGCGTGTTCGCCCGGCCGAGGAACTGGCGGGCGGCGAGCGCGAGCCCATCGGGCAGCCGGCGCATGTCCGCACTGTGGGCCCAGCCGGCGAGCTGGTACGGCATCGCCACGGGTGGCAGGGTCCGCTGGGCGCCGCGCACCCGGACCGCATAGGTGCCGGCGACGATGTCGCCCACGCGCTTGCCCTTGTCGTTGAGCAGCGACGTGATCAGTGCGACCGAGCCTGCGGTCATCCACAGCTCACCGGTCCCGGTGAGCGCCCGGATCAGGGCGTGGCGGAAGCGGACCGGGCCGCCGTCGTCGCGCACGATCCGGATCCCGGCGGCGAGCTTCCCGAGCGACCGGCCCCGGGTCAGCGTCTCGACGGTGACCGGGATCAGCACCATCACCGTGACGATCACGAGGACGCCGATCGCCCGTCCCGCCGAGTCGCTGATCTGAGTGCCGAGCCCGCCCAGCACGATCGAGATGAGGATCGCGATGCCGACGATGACCGTCAGGTCGAGCAGCGCGGCGAGCATCCGCGACGCGAACGACGCCGGTCGGGCGTCGAGCAGCACGCCCTCGCCGGTGAGAATGCCCTCGCTCATTGCCGTGATCCCTCGCTCGCGTCCGGTGTCCTACTCTCCGCTGCGCGCCCGCCGCTGTGGCAGGGTATCGGGGGTGGACCTGGATGCGTTCTCTGCGGTGCGCGGCGCGGCCTGGGCGCGCCTCGACGAGCTGACCAAGCGGCGCCGTCTGACCGGTACCGAGAGCGACGAGATCGTGCGCCTGTACCAGTCGGTCGCGACCGATCTGTCGACCGTGCGTTCCACCGCACCGGACCCCGCGACCGTGTCCAGGCTCTCCGATCTGCTGGGGCGCGCGCGCGCGGCCATCGCCGGGGCGCACGAACCCGCCTGGGCGGACGTCACCCGGTTCCTCGTCGTCTCGCTGCCAGCCGCGCTGTACCGGATCCGGTGGTGGACCGTCGCGATCATGCTCGGCAGCCTGCTCCTGGCGACGATCGCGGGCTGGTGGGTCGTGACCCAGCCGGACGCCCTCGCCGCGATGGGCACGCCCGCCGAGCAGGACAAGTACGTCGACAACGCGTTCTCCCAGTACTACGACCCGTCGGCGGGCTTCGCGGCCATGGTGTGGACCAACAACGCGTGGCTCGCGGCGCAGTGCATCGGGCTGGGTATCAGCGGTGTCATGCCGGTCCTCGTCCTGGTCACGAACGCCGTCAACGTCGGCGCGGTCGGCGGGATGATGGCGGCGCACGGCCACCTCGGCGTGTTCTTCTCGCTCATCTCACCGCACGGAATGCTCGAGCTGACAGCCCTGTTCGTGGCCGGCGCGGCGGGCCTGCGGATCTTCTGGGCCTGGATCGATCCGGGCCACCGGCCCCGTGCGCGGGCCGTCGCGGAGGAGGGACGCGCGCTGATCACCGTCGCGATCGGGCTGGTCGGCGTGCTTGCGGTCTCGGGCCTGATCGAGGGGTTCCTGACCGGCTCGACCCTGCCGTGGGCGGTCAAGATCGCGGTGGGCGCGATCGCGGTCGCCGCGTTCTGGGTCTACACGATCGTGCTCGGCCGCCGGGCGGTCGCGGCGGGGGAGACCGGCGACCTCGACGCCGACCGCGCCGGGCAGACCCTGCCCGTCGCCGGCTGACGGCGCGGCGCGAGGTCAGCTCCCGACCGCGTCGTGGCGCTGCACGCGGTGGGTGTCGGCGTCGTCGGCGACGAAGCGGACGAGCCGGTCCGCCTCCGCCTCGGTCTGTGCCCACTGGGAGCGGGTGAGCGCGTCGAACGGCTCGACGGCGAGCGTCGCCACCCGCCCGGCCCGGCGCACCGTCCACGAGCCTGCCGCGACGCCGTCGACCAGCACGGCGCCCGGGACCGCGCCGTTGGACCGCCACAGCCGACGGCGGTTCTGCTCGCTCACCAGCCGGGTGCGGTCCGCATAGGCGACCAGCAGGTTGTCGAACTCCGGCAGGAACCGCACCGGCGCCGCAATGTCCTGCGCCGGCCGGGGCGCGCCCGGCAGGTCGAAGAGCTCCCGTCCATTGCGCGCCCCGGGCGACGGCTCGGCCCGGAACGTCACCAGCCGCGGCCGCAACCGCTCGAACACCGCCCCGAGCCGGCTCAGCCCGCTCCACTGCTGTGCGTCGGCAACGCTCGCCGGCCCGAACGCCTCCAGATACCGCAGCACCAGGCCCTCCGCCGAGAGTGGAGCTGTCGCCCCTGGAAGGCGCGTTCCAGGGGCCAGAACTCCACTCTCGGCGGAGGTCGGGCTGAGCCAGGCGCGGGTCGTGGTCCAGGTGGTGGGGCCGGACCTGCCCCACACGGCGCGCGGGGGGATCTGGACCAGGGGCAGCACGCAGCGGGCGCCGTACGTGAGGGAACCAGGGTCGACGTCGGGCCAGCGCGGCGACAGGGCCTCGCCCAGCTCGGCCGGGCCGAGGGGCCGCGCCTCGAGCAGCTCCCGGGCCCGCGCCGCGAGCTCACCGAGGTCGATGTCGCGCAGCTGCGGACCGTAGGTCGCATTGGTGCGCAGGAACCGCTCGAGCGGCGCCGTCGTCACCGGCGGCAGCGCGAACGCGTCGGCGGCCGTGACCAGGTGGATGGTGCCGCGCATCAGGACGATCCGCACCGCGCTGCGGTCGAGGATCCGGTCCGCGAGGGCGGCATGCGTGAACCCGGCGAGCCTGGTCCACAGCCCGGTGTACGGCGCCCACGGCGCCTGGGCCTGCAGGCCGACCAGATGCTCGATCATCCCCAGCGCGGTGAGCTCGGAACGTTCGAGCAGGTGCTGGCGCGCAAGGACCGCCCGCCCGAGGGCGCGCGGGCCGAGCACGCCGCCGTCCGGAGCGGGACCCGGGCCCCGTCCTGCGCTCACAGCCGCCCGGCGGCCTTGAGCTGGAGGTAGGTGTCCGCGAGCCGCGGTGCGAGGTCGTCGGGCAGCGCGTCCACGATGCTCACTCCGCGCTGGCGCAACCGGGCGGCCACCGCCGCGCGCTCGAGCTCACCGCGTTCGGCCGCCGCGGCGTCGAACACCTCGGCCGCACCGGACCGCCCCGCGAGCAGCGCGGCGACCTCGGGGTCGCGGACCGAGGCGAGCACGACCGTGTGGTCGTCCGTGAGCTGCCCGACGACGCCGAGCAGCCCCGACTCGACCGCCGCCGGTTCGAGGGTCGACAGCAGCACGACGAGGGCCCGCTGGGACAGCCGCTCGCGGACCAGGGCGACGACGCCCGGCCAGTTCGTCTCCACGAGCGCGGGCTCGAGCGGTGCCAGCGCGTTCGCGAGCGCGGGCATCAGGTTCGGCCCGCTCGCGCCGGCGACCCGAGCGCGCAGCCGGCGGTCGTAGGCGACCAGCTCGACCCGGTCGCCGGCCCGGGACGCCAGGGCCGACAGCAGCAGCGCCGCCTCGATCGACGCGTCGAGCCGGGGCTCGTCACCGATCCGCGCGGCGGACGTTCGTGAGGTGTCGAGCACGAGCAGCACCCGGCGGTCCCGTTCGGGCCGCCAGGTACGCACCACGACCTCCGAGCGCCGCGCGGTGGCGCGCCAGTCGATCGAGCGCACGTCGTCGCCGATCACGTACTCGCGCAGCGAGTCGAACTCGGTGCCCTGACCGCGGACCTGGACCGCCGAGCGACCGTCGAGCTCGCGCAGCCGTGCCAGCCGGCTCGGCAGGTGGCGCCGCGAGGCGAACTCGGGCAGCACCCGCAGCACGGCGGGCACCTCGAGCGACACCTGGCGGGCGGCCAGGCCGAGGGGCCCGAACGAGCGGATCGTCACCCGGTCCGCCAGCCGGTCCCCGCGCCGCGTCGGGGAGAGCACGGTCACCAGCCGCCGGGACTCCCCGGCGGGCAGGTCGATCACGTGCCGGTTGGCGCGCGCTCCCGCGG
>NZ_DATCNW010000437.1:0-3052 GCF_036565025.1 Pengzhenrongella sp. | reverse complement strand
GAGCTCGCGCGCACCGGCGCCGTCGTCATGGTGCTCACCGGCGCGCCGGCGAGCACCGCGAGCGTGCGGCGCGCCGTGGTCGACACCGGCGCTGCTCAGGTCGCGGTGCTGCCCGGTTCGCCCGACGCACGCGTCGCGGCGCTGGCCGCCGCCGCTCCGGGCGCCGGGCATGCTCGGCCGAGCCGCGGGGGTCGACCCGCGATCCAGATCCACGTGCTCGACGCGGTCGACGATGCGCGCGTCGTCGCCGGGCTGGCGGCGGCCGTCGCATCGCGGTCCGCGCGGCAGATCGCCGTCGGCGCAGGCGTGCCCGTGGGCGCGGGGGAGTCGGCCGGGATCCCCGCCGAGCTCGCCGAGCTCGCCGCGATCCGCGCCGCCGTCGACGCCGTGCGCACCGCCGATGTGGACGTGTTCGACTTCGTCTCCGCGCGCGCCGCCGCCGACGAGCTGCTGGCCGCCGGCGGCGAGCTGCTCACGGTGCTGACGGGAGCGGGCGCCGACGACGCCGTCGTGCGCTCGCTGCGCGACTACCTGTCCGTGGCGTTCCCGGAGGTCGAGGTGATCGTCCTGGCGGGCGGCCAGCTGACCCCCGCCGTCCTGCTGGCCGTGGAGTGAGGCGAGGATTGCGCATGGAAAGAGTGGGGGCGCGATGAGCGCGAAGCTAGGGGACGTCGTCGGCGACCAGGTCGATCGGCTCTCGGAGCCGCTCACGAAGGTGCTTGGGCCGCGCACGTCAGGCGCGCTGGCCAAGCTCGGCCTGCACACGACCGGCGACCTGCTGCGGCACTACCCGCGGCGCCACAACGATCCCGGCAAGCTCACAGACCTATCCCGCCTGCAGTTCGGCGAGCACGTCACGGTGCTCGCCGAGGTCCGCCAGGCCACGGTCCGCCTGACGCGCAACGGCGGCGCGATGATGGTCGCGATCGTGACCGACGGCAGACAGACGCTCAACCTCACGTTCTTCGCCAAGCACAAGGGCGCCCTGCGCGGGCACGAGGACAAGCTCAAGCCGGGGCGCGTGGGGCTGTTCACCGGAACCGTTGCCAAGTACGCCGGATACCGCCAGCTGGTGCATCCGGACTACAACATCATCGGCTTGGATGTGGCGGACGAGGCCGAGGGGCTCGTCGAGGCGGGCCGCCCGATCCCGATCTACGCCGCGAGCGCCGCGATCGTGTCCTGGAAGATCCAGGCCGCCGTGCGCACGGTCCTCGACCCGCTCACCGAGGCGGACCTGCCCGACCCGATCCCGGAGCAGCTGCGGACCCGGCTGCACCTCGGCTCCCTGCGCGAGGCGCTGGGCGACGTGCACGAGCCGTACACCGCCGCGCAGGCGCGCCGGGGACAGGACAGGCTGAAGTACGAGGAGGCGTTCGTGCTGCAGGCCGCGCTGCTGCGACGGCGCGCGGAGGCCGCGGGACAGGAGGCGACCGCCCGGCCCCGGAAGCGCGGCGGACTGCTCGACGACTTCGACGCGCAGCTCCCGTTCACGCTCACCGCCGGTCAGCGCCAGGTCGGCGGCGAGCTGGCGGCCGACCTCGCCAAGGCCAGCCCGATGCAGCGACTGCTCCAGGGCGAGGTCGGTTCGGGCAAGACGGTGGTCGCGCTGCGCGCGATGCTCCAGGTGGTCGACGCCGGCGGGCAGGCAGCGCTGATGGCGCCGACGGAGGTGCTCGCCGCGCAGCACGTGCGGACGCTGCGCGCCCTGCTCGGCTCGCTTGCGCAGGGCGGGTACCTCGACGGCCCCGAGGGCGGCACGCGGGTCGCGCTGCTCACCGGCTCGCAGGGCGCGGCGGCCCGGCGGGAGAACCTGCTCGACGCCGCGTCCGGGCGCGCCGGGATCGTCGTGGGCACGCATGCGTTGTTGAGCGAGAACGTCCAGTTCGCGGACCTGGGGCTGGTCGTGGTGGACGAGCAGCACCGGTTCGGCGTCGAGCAGCGCGACACGCTCCGGGCGAAGGCCGAGGTCGCGCCGCACCTGCTCGTGATGACGGCCACGCCGATCCCGCGCACGGTCGCGATGACGGTGTTCGGGGACCTGGAGACCTCCACGCTCACCGAGGTGCCGGCCGGTCGCAGCGGGGTCGTGACGCACGTGGTGCCGGCCGACCGGGCGAACTGGATGGACCGGGCGTGGCGTCGGGTGCGCGAGGAGGTCGACGCCTTCCACCGGGTCTTCGTGGTGTGTCCGCGGATCGATCCGGACGAGCCGGGAGCCGGCGGCAAGCAGGCCGCGGGCGCCGCAGACGACGACGGCCTCGACCTGCTGGCGATCGACGACGACCCGGCCGACGACGGCGAGCGCCCGCGCCGCCCGCTGCGCGCCGTGCTCGAGGTCGCCGAGGAGCTGCGCGCGCTTCCCGCGCTCGCCGGGGTCGCCGTCGGCATCCTGCACGGCCGGCTGTCGGCCGAGGACAAGGAGCGCACCATGGCGGAGTTCGCCGCCGGGCAGATCCAGGTCCTGGTCTGCACGACCGTCATCGAGGTGGGCGTCGACGTCGCCGAGGCGACCGGCATGGTCGTGCTCGACGCCGACCGGTTCGGCATCTCCCAGCTGCACCAGCTGCGCGGGAGGGTCGGGCGCGGCACGGCCCCCGGGATCTGCCTGCTCGTCTCGGGGGAGGGTGACGGCACCGGGACCAGTCCCGCCGAGACGCGCCTTCGCACGCTCGCCGAGACGACCGACGGCTTCGTGCTCGCGGCGGTCGACCTCGAGCTGCGCCGAGAAGGCGACGTGCTCGGCGCCGCCCAGTCGGGCCTGACGAGCTCGTTGCGCCTGCTTCGCGTGACCCGCGACGCCGACCTGATCGTCCAGGCCCGCGCCGACGCCGCGCAGTACGTGAACGCCGATCCGACGCTCGCGACGTTGCCCGCCCTGCGAGCCGCGATCGACCAGCAACTCCCCGCCGAACGCGAAGAGTTCCTCGACCGAGCCTGACCCCTCCCGAACGTGTCAGCCCCAGCGCGGTCCAGGGGGCGCGTTGGGGCTGACAACTTTTGGGGTGGGGGATGTGTCAGCGGTTGCGCGGTCCAGGGACCGCGTTGGGGC
>NZ_DATCNW010000436.1:0-2933 GCF_036565025.1 Pengzhenrongella sp. | reverse complement strand
CCGCGACCGGCTCGTTGAGCTCGATCGCGAGCAGCAGCCCGAGGCCGCGCACGCCCGACACCAGCGGGTGGTCGGTCGCGGCGATCTGGGCCTTCAGCTGCCCGCCGATCTCGGTCGCGTGGGCGAGCAGCCCGTCGCGCTCGATGACGCCGATCGTGGTCAGCGCGGCGGCCGCCGCGACCGGGTTGCCGCCGAACGTCGAGCCGTGCTGCCCGCGGCCGAGCAGGCCGGCCGCCTGCTCGCCGTAGGCGACGAGCGCGCCCATCGGGAAGCCGCCGCCGAGGCCCTTGGCGAGCGTGACGACGTCGGGCCGGATGCCCCCGCCGAGGTGCGGGTGCTGGTGCGCGAGCCAGGCGCCGGTGCGGCCCATGCCGGTCTGCACCTCGTCCAGGACGAGCAGCGCGCCGTGGGCGATCGTAAGCTCGCGGGCCCGTGCCAGGTAGCCCGGCGGCAGCGGACGGATGCCCGACTCGCCCTGGATCGGCTCGACGAACAGCGCGGCGACGTCGTCGTCCAGCGCGGCCTCGAGCGCGTCGATGTCGCCGAACGGCACGAACTCGACCCCGCCCGGGAGCGGCTCGAACGGCGCGCGGTAGGCGGGCTTGTGGGTGAGCGCGAGCGCGCCCATCGTGCGTCCGTGGAACGAGCCCTCGAGCGCGAGGACCCGCGACCGGCCGGTGCGGCGGGCCATCTTGAAGGCCGCCTCGTTCGCCTCGGTGCCGGAGTTCGCGAAGAAGACCCGCGAGCCCTCCGGCGCTTGCGCGAGGGAGATCAGGCGTTCGGCGAGCGCGATCTGGGTCGGCGAGCCGAAGAAGTTCGACACGTGACCCAGCGTGCCGAGCTGCGCGGAGATCGCCGCGGTCAGGGTCGGGTGGGCGTGGCCGAGGGCGTTCACGGCGATGCCCGCGAGCAGGTCGAGGTAGCGCTTGCCGTCCGCGTCCCACACGTAGCAGCCCTCGCCGCGCACGAGCACGCGCTGCGGGGGTCCGAAGGTGTCCATGATCGAGGCGGCATACCGCTGGGCCCAGTGCGCGCCCGAGTCGGGCCGGGTCAGGGCGGCGGGCGTGCCGGTCAGGTCGAGGTCGCTCATGCGGGCACCCCCGGCCGGATCACCGGGATGGGCGCGGTGAACGTCGAGGGGTTCGGCTCGTCGTCGGGCAGGACCATGGTGCCGACGCCGCCCGAGGTGAAGACCTCGACCAGGATCGCGTGCGGCTCGCGGCCGTCGATGACGTGCGCCCGGCCGACGCCGCCCTCCACGGCCCGCCAGCAGGCCTCCATCTTGGGGCGCATGCCGGCGTCCAGGCTCGGCAGCAGCTGCGCGAGCGCGCTGGCCCGGATCCGGCGAACCAGCGTGGACCGGTCCGGCCAGCTCGTGTACAGGCCCTCGACGTCGGTGAGCACGATGAGCTTGCGCGCGCCGAGCGCGACCGCGAGCGCCGCGGCGGCGGTGTCGGCGTTCACGTTGAGCACCTGCGTCGGGTCGTCGATGTCGGGCGCGACGGTCGAGACGACCGGGATCCGGCCGGCGTCGAGCAGGTCGAGCACCGCGCTCGGGTTCACCCCGACGACGTCGCCGACCATGCCGATGTCCACCTGCTTGCCGTCCACGAGGGCGGTGCGGCGGCGGGCCTGGAGCAGGCCGCCGTCCTCCCCCGAGAGCCCGACGGCGTGCGGGCCGTGCGCGTTGAGCAGCCCGACGAGCTCGCGCGAGACCTGCCCGGTGAGCACCATCCGCACGACCTCCATCGCCTCGGGGGTGGTCACGCGCAGCCCGGAGCGGAACTCGCTCTCGATGCCGAGGCGTTCGAGCATCGCGTTGATCTGCGGTCCCCCACCGTGCACGATGACCGGCCGCAGGCCGACCTGGCGCAGGAACACCATGTCCTGGGCGAAGGCGCGCTTGAGGTCGTCGTCGACCATCGCGTTGCCGCCGTACTTGATCACGACGAGCGCGCCGGCGAACCGCTGCAGCCAGGGCAGGGCCTCGATGAGGACCTCGGCCTTCTGGTGCGCGTCAAGGTCGGTGCGGGTATTGAAGGGCTCGTCGTCGAGGTCGGTCGGGGGCGTGTGGTTCGAGGTGTTCATGGGTCCGCTCATGAGGAATACGCGCTGTTCTCGTGGACGTAGTCGTGCGTGAGGTCGTTGCTCCAGACGGTCGCGCGCTCGACGCCCGCGTGCAGGTCGACCTCGACGTGCACCTCGCGGGCCGCGGCGAGGTCCACGAGCGTGCGGTCCTCCCCCACGCCGCCGGCGCGGCAGATCCAGACGCCGTTGATCGCGACGTCGAGCAGGTCGGCGTCGAACGCGGCGACGTCGACCGGCACGGTGCCCACCGCGGCGAGCACCCGGCCCCAGTTCGGGTCGTTGCCGAACACGGCGGCCTTGAACAGGTTGGAGCGCGTGACGGCCCGGGCGACCGCGACGGCGGCGTCCTGCGTCTGGGCGTTCACGACGCTGACCGCGATCTCGTGGCTCGCGCCCTCCGCGTCGGCGACCAGCGCGCGGGCCAGGGTGGCGCACGCCTCGGTGACGGCGTCGGTGAGCTCGTCCGGGGTGACCTGCACGCCGCTCGCGCCCGAGGCGAGCAGGGTGACGGTGTCGTTGGTCGACATGCACCCGTCGGAGTCGACCCGGTCGAACGTCGTGGCGGTCGCCGCGCGCAGCGCCTCGTCCGCCGTGGTCGCATCGGTGTGCGCGTCGGTGGTGAGCACGCACAGCATGGTGGCCAGGCCCGGCGCGAGCATGCCCGCGCCCTTGGCCATGCCGCCGACGGACCACGCCCGGCCGTCCGCGGTGAGGCGTTCGACGACGACCGTCTTCGGCACGGTGTCGGTCGTCATGATCGCGACGGCCGCGTCGGCGCCGCCGTCGGGCGAGAGGCCCGCGGCCGCGGCGGTGATGCCCGCGAGGAGCAGGGTCATCGGCAGGCG
>NZ_DATCNW010000435.1:0-5866 GCF_036565025.1 Pengzhenrongella sp. | reverse complement strand
ACCTTCCCAAAACTGGATCGCTCCCGCTCGGGGCGGGCCCGCACGCAATGGACGTAACTTGAGGTCCACGCAGGCGGGATCCAGAGGAGGATCCCCGCTCGGGGGCGACTGGCAGGGGGTCCTAAGTTACGACCATTGGGGTCGGGCAGGTCGGGCCTGGCGGCTCGCACCAACCGCCCGAGCCGCCGGAGGATGGCGATTCGGCCTCGACCTGCCCTCCGCGACCTCCGCCGGGTCAGTTCGAAACGCGAGATGTGAGTTGTTGTTGTGCGGACCGCCTCGGAGAGGGCAACAACTCGCATCTCGCGTCGCGAACCGCACGTTCCTGGCCGCTGGGGTCGATCGAGGTCCAGTTCAAGGACGCGACGCACGGCGATGGGTTGTCCTGAGCGTCGAAACGGGAGTTGGTCGCTCCGTCGCGCCGAAGTAGAGCGCTGCACGGTTCTATCTGGCGTGGCGGTGTTCGTGTCCGGGGGTCGGCCCGGCCGTTCGGGAACCCGATGCGCACAGCGTTCCGATTCTGAGACAGGTCCCTCCCGCGGGTGATTTTCGCGCGTATTCTCGGCACTGTGACCTGGGGCGTTTCGCGGTTGTTTGTGACAACTCACAGGCTCGTATCAGGTCAGCCCCAGGTTCGTCGCAGGATCTGCCGGGATCCTCAGCGGCTAGGTGATCCGCTCGCCCGGTGTCAGTTCGCGGGCGGCCCGCGATCACCCCGACGAGAGGACCACCTGCCATGACGGACACGAGCGGACCCAGATCCGACGAGCCGCGCGAGCCGTCGCCGTCGTCGTCGTCGCAGGAGGACCTGACCCGGCCGATCCCGAGAGCGCCCGACGCGGCGTCCTCGTCCGCGCCGCCGGTTCCGGCCGGTTTCGAGTCGGGTCCGGCAGTCGCAGGCTCGGCGGGCGCAGGTCCGGCGGGCGCAGGTCCGGTCGGCGCAGGTCACGCCGGCCCAGGTTCGGCCGGCACCGGCCCGGGCGCTCCCGCGCAGGGCTACTCGACAGCGAGTTTCGCGACCGGCGGGAACCCGCCCGGAGGCCCGCCCAACCAGCAGCCGGTCCCGGCGCATCCCGCGCGTCGGCACCTGCTCGCGTGGGTCGTCGGGGGCGTGGTTGTCGCGATGCTGATGCTCGGAAGCGGCTTCGTCGGGGGGTTCGTCGTCGGGCACCTGGTCGGCAGCCACCGCGCCGACCGGTTCGCCGGCCAGCGCGTCGAGCGTTTCGGCGGGCCAGGAATGATGGGCGAGCAGGGTCCCGGCGGGAGGTTCGACCCGCGCCAGGGCGATGGTGGTCCGAAGGTATGGCGGGGACCGCTTCCCGGCAACCCCAACAACCAGGTTTCCCCCAAGAACCCCAACCCGTCGGACCTCCCGACCCCGTCCAGCACCAGCTCGACGAACTGACCGCCGGTCATCGCCGTCGGACCTCCGGACCGCGTCGAGCACGAGCTCGACGAACTGACCGCCGGTCATCGCCGTCGGACCTCCGGACCGGGTCGAGCACGAGCTTCGCGAATTGACCGCCGGCCAGAGCCTCGGTGCCGCTGAGAAGTCGACGATCGCCCGTCGGAAGACCGACGGGCGATCGTCGATTGTGAGGGCGAATCCTCCGTGCGGTTCGTGCCAAGCCGCCGTGCGCCGTGGTCCGCGTGACCGGTGCCAGTAGCCGGACCTGCGATCACTTGGCAGACGTTTCCGCGGGAACGTTCACTACCACCCGGTCGGGTTTGCGAGGCGATCCTGACCCGGCCTTGCGGCCGGCCGCGCGTGCCGATTCGAACGTCGAACTGGGAGTTGTTGTCGTATTTCCGGCCTTGGGACGACAACGACTCCTATCTCGGGTGCGACTCCTCAGTTGCTGCCCTCCTCGATCACGCGAGTGCGGAACTTTGGCTGCCTGTTTGGGGCTGCGACGACAACAAACTCCCGGTTCTACGACGATGGTCGGCGTGCGACCACCGGTCGGGACGGGTGATGAGAGTCTCCGGCGGTGCTGCGGTCGACAATGGGGAGCGACAGATTGCGGTGTCGCGCCTGGAACTGGTGATTCCCGTCAGAATGGCGAGCTCGGGCCACGCGCACAGCGAGCCGGCCCTCTCCCAGCCCTCGCCCCGCGCAAAAGGCGATGCTCGCCGATCGGATGACCGATGGGCGAGCATCGCCTTTCTCGTGAATGGACCCTCCTTTCAGCTGGCGGACGTGGTGCTGTCCGTCGTTGTCGTTGCCGTTGCGGTGCCAGTGGCGTTGCCCGTCGTCGTGGCCGACGCCGACGTCGATGCGGGCTGAGTCAGGTCGTAGATCGTCACGCCGTCGACCGTCTGGGCGGTGAACGTCGCGGTGACCCAGGCCGCGATCGCGCTCGAGGTGCCGGAGCTGCCGCCGCGACCCCCGCCCTGGCCGCCGCCGATGAAGTAGTGGATCTCACCGGCCGCGACGTCGGCCTTGAACCGCGCGAGCGTCGGCGACGGGTCACCGCCGGTGAAGCCACCGATCGGCATGACCGACTTCTCGGTCGCGAGCTGGTAGCCGGCAGCGCTGGTCGCGCCGACGGTCGCCGCGACCCAGGTGTAGTTGTCGGCGTTCTTGAGCAGCATCGCGGTCACCTGCTGGCTCGGCTCCGAGTCGCCGCCCATGCCTCCGCGCATGCCGCCCGGGGCCGTTCCGGTCGTACCGGTCTGGGGCGCGGTCCCGCCTTGCGCGGTGGTTCCGCCCTGGGTCGAGGGGAGGGCCGGCAACGTGCCGGTCCCCGTGCCGGTCCCGGTCCCGCCCTGCGTCGGCGGATGGCCGCCGAAGCCCCGACCACCAGCACCACCCGGTCCGCCGCCCATGCCGCCCGTCCCGCCGGCCACGGCCGGCCCGGCTGTCACGATCGATCCGGCGTGCGCGGTGGTCACGGTCTGCACGGTGTACGCCGTCGGCCCGGCGAGCGCCGCGGCGAGCGCCACGATCGCGGACGCCGTCAGCACCCGAGCCCCGAGCCAGCGTCCGGCGAGCAAGCCCGCCGCGCCGAGCGCGCCCGCGACGAGGATCGCCCAGCGCAGGGCAGGCAGCCAGTCGGCGCTGCGGTCGAGCAGGACGAACGCCCATACGGACGTCCCGAGGGTGACCGCGGCCAGCACCGCGAGGGCCAAGACCTGCGCCCGGCGCTCCCAGAGCAGGCTCGCCCCGATCCCGACGAGAGCGGCGATCGCGGGCGCGAGCGCCACCGTGTAGTACGCGTGGAAGGTGCCCGCCATCAGCGAGAACGTCAGCCCGGTGACCACCAGCCACGAGCCCCACACGATCAGGGCGGCCCGCGGGGCGTCCGTCCGGGGGAAGCGTCGGCGCAGCCACAGCGCGACCGCGCCGAGCACGAGAGCGGCGGGGATCAACCAGGCGATCTGCCCACCCAGCTCGCTGCTGAACAGCCGGCCGAGCCCGGTCGCACCCCACATGCCGCCGGCCGTTCCGGCCCCGCCGCCCCCGGCTCCCCCGGTCTCGTTGCCCGTCAAGCGGCCCAGTCCGTTGTAGCCAAAGGTCAGCTCAAGGAAGGAGTTGGTCGTCGACCCGCCGACGTACGGGCGCATCGACGCGGGCACGAGCTCGACGAGCGCGACCCACCAGCCGGCGGTCAGCACCATCGCGCCGACCGAGAGCAGCCCGGTCCGCACCCGCTTCCAGAGCGACCCGGGAGCCGCGATCAGGAACGCGGCCGCGAACCCGGGAAGCACCAGGAACGCCTGCAGTTGCTTGGTCAGGAATCCGAGCCCGATCAGCGCGCCCGCGACCACCATCCATCGGGTCCGGCCGTCTTCGATCGCGCGCAGCGTCGCGTACGCCGCGAGCGTCATCAGCAGAACCAGCAGAGCGTCGGGGTTGTTGAACCGGAACATCAGCGCCGCCACGGGGGTCAGCGCGAGCACGCCGCCGGCGAGCAGGGCCGACTGGGGCGAGAACCGCCGTCGGACACTGGCATAGAGCACGCCGACGGTCGCGACGCCCATCAGCGCCTCGGGCACCAGGATCGACCAGGAGGAGAGCCCGAAGATCCGCACCGAGAGCGCCATGATCCACAGCGCCGCGGGCGGCTTGTCGACGGTGATCGACCCGGCGGCGTCGGACGCGCCGTACAGGAACGCCTTCCAGCTCTCCGACCCGGCCTGCACGGCCGCGGAGTAGAACGAGTTGCCCCAGCCGGAGACCGAGAGGTCCCACAGGTACAGGGCCGCGGTCACGAGCAGCAGCCCGGCCAGCGCGGGACGCTCCCACCGGGTGCGCGGCGGGCGCGTCGTGCCCGACGGCGGTCGATCCGTGCCCGACGGCGGTTCGTCGGTCGTGCTCGACGGCGCGGCGGCGTCGGGGCTGCCCGAGGTCAGCAGTGTGTCGGCGGAGTCGCTGTACAGGGTGCTCATCGGAGGTCTCCTTCGGTGGAGGCGTGCTCGGTGACGACATTGGGGGTGATGACGTGTGACGGGGTAGCGGCGCGGCGCGGACGGAACACCCAGCGGCGCAGCAGCACGAACCGCAGCACGGTCGCGGCGAGGTTCGCCACGACGAGCACCGTGAGTTCGACACCGTGCGCAGCGCCCGGGGCGACGGCGTGCAGCAGACCGAGCGCGCCCGCGGTCAGCGCCCAGCCGAGGGCGAAGACCACGAGGCCCTGGCCCTGGTGCCGGGCGGCACCGGCGGCACCGCGCAGCCCGAACGTGAGCCGCCGGTTGCCCGCGGTGTTGCCGATCGCGGTGAGCAGCAGTGCCACGAAGTTCGCGCCCTGCGCGCCGATCGGCTCGCGCAGCAGCCAGAACAGCAGCGCGTACGCCACCGTGCTGGCAGCACCGACGACGGCGAACCGCACCAGCTGGTGCAGCAGCGTCGCGTGCGCTGACTCCCCGGGCGACGCGTCGGGCGAGCCCGCGCCCGGGTCGGCGACCGGCGGGCGAGCCGCGCCGACCAGCGGCAGGTGCTCGCCGATCTCGGCGAGCGGCAGCCGCCCGGTCACCAGGTCCCGTCCGACGCGGGCGACGCCGCGCAGGTCGGCCAGGGCCGTCGCGACGATGTCGACGCGCGAGTCCGGGTCGTCGACCCAGTCGACGGGAACCTCGTGGATGCGCAGCCCGGCGCGCTCGGCGAGCACGAGCAGTTCGGTGTCGAAGAACCAGCCGGTGTCGGTCACGAACGGGAGCAGCTCGCGGGCGGCGTCGGCCCGGATGGCCTTGAAGCCGCACTGCGCGTCCGAGAACCGCGCGAACAGCGCGCCGCGCAGCACCAGGTTGTAGCAGCGCGAGATGATCTCGCGCTTGGGGCCGCGCACGACCCGCGAGGTCCGGCTCAGCCTGGTCCCGATCGCCAGGTGCGAGTGGCCCGAGATGAGCGGCGCGACGAGCGGCAGCAGTGCGGACAGGTCGGTCGACAGGTCGACGTCGAGGTAGGCGAGCACGTCGGCGTCCGAGTCCAGCCACGCGCGGTGCAGCGCCCGGCCGCGCCCCTTCGCGGGCAGGTGCAGGACGCTCACGCCCGCGAGCTCCGCGGCCAGCCGGTTCGCGATGTCGAGGGTGCCGTCGGTCGAGGCGTTGTCGGCGATGGTCACCCGCGCCGGGTACGGGAAGGACTCGTCCAGGAAGGCCCGCACGGTCCGCACGGAGCGCTCGAGGCCCGCGGCCTCGTTGTATACCGGGATCACGAGGTCCAGGACTGGGCGCCCCGGCCGGTCGGCCTGGACTCCCGGGTGTGGTGAGTCGAGGGTGGTTGTCGTGTTCATGCCCCCACGTTCGCGCCGGGACATGCGACAAGCCTTTGCCGACCCTGTGCCCCCCCTTTGAACCCCACAGACAACCCCGCCCAACCCGCCCAACCCTCGTAACGTCCGAGCGTTGACGTCCTATAGGA
>NZ_DATCNW010000434.1:0-2928 GCF_036565025.1 Pengzhenrongella sp. | reverse complement strand
CGCCTGCGACGGGGAGATCACCCGCATGGTCTTCGGGCCCGACTCCCAGATCCTCAACGTCGGGCGCACCAAGCGGATCTACCCGGCCCACCTGCGCCGCGCGGTCATCGCACGCGACAAGCACTGCCAATACCCCACCTGCGGCGCACCACCACCCCTGTGCGAAGTGCATCATTCAAAACATTGGTGCAGAGATCACGGTGACACCGACGTCACCGCCGGAGTGCTGCTGTGCTACTACCACCACACCGTGGTACACAACAACGACATCGAAATCCGCTGGAAGATCGGCGGCGGGTGGGCCTTCACCGACCGCCACGGAAAATCCCTCGAACGAAAAGTCTCCTGGTAATAGGAGAAGTCAGTTTCGAAGGGGCGGCGAGAACGGAGCGCCCGAGATCAGGTGCAATAATTCCGGTCGCGCCTATCGTGCGTGCGGCCGGGGCACTTCTCGCGGCCAATTACTGCGGTCAATTACTGCGGTCGACTTCTCGGGCTCACCGCGCCGCTATAGCTTCTTCCGCGCGATCAGACGCGCGAGTTCAGCCGTCGTTGGCACCGAACGCGCCGGCCGGTGCGGCCGAACCGTCGGCACCGGCCGCGCCGGCCGCACGAGAGGCCCTGGCCCCGAGCGCTCGTAGGTACTCGACGAGCTCGGGCGGTTCGTGCACCTCGAACTCGCAGCCGAGCATGGTCAGCCGGGATGCCAGCCATTCGAGGGTGTCGAGCTGGCTGTGCAGCCTGCAGCTGCGCGCATCGATCTCGTCGAGCTCGCCCGGAACGTCGCCGAGCAGGGCGCTCACCTGCCCGATCGGCGCGTGCAGCGTCACCCGCGCCCGATAGGTGGGGGCGCTGTCGAACAGCTTGCTTGCGACGTAGTCGGCAGGGTCCGACCCAGGCAGCTCGCGGGCGCCCACTCGACCGCCGGTCCGGACGAGGTCCCGCATCCGGTCCACCCGGAAGATCCGCCAGTCGTCCCGGTCGGTGTCGTACGCCAGGAGGTACCAGCGGCGCCCGGCCGCCACGAGGCGGTGCGGCTCCACGCGCCGCCGGCTCTCGATGCCGTCGAGCTGGCCCGAGTCCACGGGGCGGACGGCAGCATCGCGCACGCCGAGGTCCGCATCGGGGACAGCGTCGTGATGCTGTTCGACTCGAAGCCCGGCTGGCCGCCGACGCCCGCTTTCCTGCGCCTGTACGTCCCGGACTCCGACGCCGTCCACCGGCGGGCCCTCGCGGCCGGCGGCACCTCGGTCACCGACGTCACGCACCTGTACTTCGGCGAGCGCGTCGGCCGGGTACGCGATCCGCTGGGCAACCTCTGGTGGATCCACACCCGAGTGGAGGACGTGAGTCCGGAGGAGCTCGTGCGGCGCCTCGCCGATCCCGACTTCATCCGGGCCATGGACTACGTCCAGGGCGCCGATTTCTTCGCCTGACCAAGAGCTGCTCCCACACACTGGGTGCCATGAGCCAACGCAGCACCGACACGGGCGCGCCCACCATGCGCGCCATCAGCCAGGACGTCTACGGCGGGCCCGAGGTCCTGCGCGAGGTCCGCATTCCGCGGCCCGTACCCGGGATCAGCGAGATCCTCGTCTCGGTTCGCGCCGCCGGCATCAACCCCACGGACTGGAGACACCGCGCACACGGCCTGTTCCTCAACCGGCTCCCGCTGGTTCTGGGCTGGGACGTGTCCGGGGTCGTCGCCGCCGTGGGCGTCGGCGTCACTGTGTTCGAGCCGGCGACGAGGTCTTCGGCATGCTCCCCTATCCCCACGGGGTCGGGTCGCACGCCGAATACGTGACCGGGCCGGCGCGCGCGTTCACGCACAAGCCCGCGGGCATCGATCACCTCCAGGCCGGGGCCCTCCCCCTCGCCGCGCTCACCGCGTACCAGGCGCTCGTCGAGACCGCCGACGTCCGGCCCGGGCAGCGCGTCCTCATCCATGCGGCCGCGGGTGGGGTGGGACACCTCGCCGTGCAGATCGCGAAGGCCCGCGGTGCGCGGGTGATCGGCACCGCCAGCGCCGCCAAGCACGAATTTCTGCGCGAGCTCGGTGCGGATGAGGTGATCGACTACCGCAGCGTGGACTTCACCGAGGCCGTCCGGGACGTCGACGTAGTGCTGGACCCGATCGCCGGCGAGACCCGCACCCGCTCGCTCAACGTCCTCCGTCCCGGCGGCACCCTCGTCTCGCTCAAGCCCGGAGCCGCACCGGACGACGAGGAAAGGGCCGCCCAGCTGGGCGTGCGCCTCAAACTCATGCTCGTCGAAGCCGACCACGCCGGCATGAAGGCGATCGCCGAGCTCGCCGAAACCGGCGGGCTCCGGGCCCACATCGAGGCCACCTTCCCGCTCGCCGAAGCCGCCGAGGCCCACGCGCTGGGCGAGACGAACCGCACCACGGGAAGATCGTCCTGGTCGTCGAGGGCCACGACACCGCGTGACCCGACGACGGCTCGCGCACGGATCGGCTCAGATCGATCGGTAGGGTGATTCGCCGAGAGTGATTCGACGAACCAGGGGTGCCGGTGATCGTTCTGCACGGTTGGTGGTCCAGCGACTCCCAGCCGTCGGGTCGGCTCGCGGTGTGGGCCGAGGACTCCGAGGGTCCGGCCGAACCACCACGGCGGCCCGGTCGGCGGCCGAGGGTTCGGGACCATCCGTTCGCGCTGTCCGGCGAGGATCTGCGCCTCGTCCTCGCGCGGTCCGCGGGGGCGCTCGCCCCCGGTGAGGTCACGGTCGCCACCCTGGCGCTGCCGACCCGCGGGGCCGGACCGGTCCCGTCCCCCGAGCTGCTGCGCGCCGGCACCGCGCTCGACGACGACGCCGCGCCCGACGACGCCCCACTCGACGAGGCACCCGCGCTCGCCAAGCCCGCGACCCGAGCGCCCGCGGCCGCCGACGCCGACCTGCCCGCCGAGGGCC
>NZ_DATCNW010000433.1:0-39793 GCF_036565025.1 Pengzhenrongella sp. | reverse complement strand
GCACGTCCCGGCACTACGAGCGGCCCTCGAACGGCACGTCGCCGAGCAGAATGTCAGCCCCAAGGGTCAAGATGAGAACGTGAACGCAGCCTGATGATCATCGGGCCGCCACCGAAGTTCCACGGAACTCGGGACATCCTCGCAGCACGGACGACACGGCAGCTCTTCAGTCGCTATTCGATGCCGCGCCGGCAGGCGGCACAGTCATCCTGCCTCCGCCAGGCAACGGTCAGAGTTCCTACTGCATCGAGGGAAGTCTGACTGTCACCACACGTAACTTGCGCGTGCTTGGCGCCGGTCGCGACATCTACGCCGTGAACCTCAAGAAGACCTCGGGAACCGGGCCAATTATCGCGGTCAAGGCTCCGGGCTTCGTCCTGGACGGCGTCGGCCTCGTTGGGAACGGGGCGGTCAACGGCGAGGGAGCGACGATCGCCGGACTCGAATTGTTCGGCGACTCAAACGGCAATATAGACGCTCTCATCCGTGGGGCCTCGTTCCAGTACCTGTCGGTGGGAGTTCACGTTCGTGCCCGCAATGCCACGATTCAGGAGAACCTCTTCTCAAACTGTCTCAATGGCTTGGTCGTGGATGGGACGGATGCGGTCTACCATACTGGATTAGACGCCGATCAAAACCGTGGGAACACGATCCGCGGCAATCGATTTCATAATATCGGTGCGACCAGACTGAACGCTGGTATACAAATTACCAGTTCTGCGCGCGTCCTGCATGCACTTATCGACTCGAACTACTTCGACTCCAACGGTGTCGGCCGTCATATCGTCGCCACCGGCACCGCCGTCAATCCTCATTCAAAGATCACGATCAGAGGAAACAAGCACACAGAACTGGGCGCCAATGGTTACGACCTCACGTATGTCAACAATTCGACGATTTCCGGAAGCGATCTCGCTGGAAACGCGGTTGGCGGCTACTCGGGACACGGCGTTGTTCTAAGCCATTGCGACACCGTGACCGTTGGAACCGTGTTTGGACTTCAGCTCGGAGGATCCGGGATAGTTGCCCGCGACTGCACCAAACTGAACATACACGACGTGAAGTTCAGATCCGTTGGACTCGACCCCAACGCGGTAGGGAACGGAATCGACATTGATTCTTCGAACACCCTCGTCGATTTGGCTCGTCTCTCGGTCGAGGCAGCCGACGGCTGGGGATTCATCGGCAACCCTGCATCCGCGTCGATGGTGGATTGCGACTTCATCGCATGCGCCCTCGGTCGCATGCAGTCGACCACCACACTAAACCGGGCATCAAAAGGACTGAACACTTTCGTCGAAGGCCAGTTCGGTAATCTAGAGAGCACGGGTCGACAGTCCTATGACTTCGTCGCGGCGACCGCGAAACGCATCGCGATAGTCACCGTCGGATCCAGCTACGGTTCCTTTCTCCTCGACGTGGAGTTCACCGCTCGCGATGGCGTCAGCGGAAACTGCTACGTCGTGGTGCGTCGAATCATTCGACCCGAGAATGGCGCACCTGTCGTCACGCGGATTGGATCAGACTCCCTCGCTAATTGCCAGATCACGATCGTGCCATCGGGCAAGAACGGGGTCGCGGTCTCCCTGACCCCCGCGGCCAAGGTCTTCGGTTCAGTACTCGTCCGGGCATCCGCTGGAGGGGCTGCGAACGGTACAAACCTTCGCGGCGTCACCGTAGCCATGGCCTAGGCTTCAGCAATCACCGGCGAACCTTCATACGAGACTCGATCACCAACGCTCATCCGTGACTCGGAGTCCCTTCTGCACCTCGCGAGCATTGAGTCGGCCAATAGCGGGGCACTTCCTCGCTTGAGCGAGCACGTCACGCCAGCTAAACGGCTCCGGACCGACCACTTCGGCCAGCGCACGAACGGCAAGGAGATCGGCGCGAGTGTCAACGGTCCAGCGGAAGTTTGATAGATCTTCTGCCAAGTCCAGGATAGAGACACGGAATCGTCCCGGCGGGTCGTACAGATACGGCATCACGTGCTCCCGCTGATGCGGTTCTGTTGCCTCGCGCCATGCGCATCGAATAGCGGCCGCAGTCGTCACCTCGACGTCAAGACCCACCGGATAAGTCCTCGCGAACGGAGGCGGAAGTCTGTTCGCGACGAAATCCGCATCAGTGGACCTCAACTTGGCCACTGCGTCGTCAATCAGACCCGGGTCCACAAAAGGACAGTCAGCTGTGACACGAACGACGAGATCGGCGTCATCGTAAAGCCCAATTGCAGTCTTGAAGCGATCGAGTACGTCGAGCGTCGAGCCTCGATGCACAGTGGCTCCGACGCCTCTCGCAACAGCCGAAACTGAGTCATCTGTCACACTGTCGGTGGTCGCCACGATTACGTCATCGACGCTTGTAGCACGGAACACCCTTTGAATTACCTTCTCGAGCATCGGTCGGCCGCCGACATCCTCGAGAACCTTGCCAGGCAGTCGGCTCGAGCCGAAACGGGCCTGAATGACTGCCACAACGCTCACGAAGCACTCCCATGTCGCTCGATTGCGAGCTCCGCGGCGAAGATCAGTTGCGCCGGGCTCCGACTCCAGTCCGCGAACTTCTGAACCATCCGCAATGCTTCCTGGGCCCTCCGCTCGCTCCGAACATCGATACCGCCGTCCATCTTCCCTACGTCGGCAAGGCGACGGGCCAGGTCATCAATATCGTCCAGAACAAATTTGAGTCCGCTCGCTTCGGTGATCCATTGCGAGTTTCCTTCGATCGCCGAAACGCACACTGGAGCTCCACAAGCCATCGCTTCGAGAAGGGATACCGATGTTCCATCGACCGCTGAAGCGCTCACGTAGAGGTCAGCTGCTCTGTACGCGTCGCGAACGATCTCAGTGTTCGACTCCCCCATAAATACGACGCGATTGACCAGTCCAACTCGCTCGACAACCGCCCACAGGTCGGATGAAAGAGACCCTCCGCCGACGACAAGGAGTCGCAGGTCTTGATACTCGTTCGCTACCTTTACAAATGCCCGGACGATTACGTCGACCCGGTAGATCGCCTCATGCCGCCGGGTCGAAACAACAATCCGCTTGTCGTCCCAACCGAGCGTGGACCGCAAGTTCGAGCAACCCGGTGAGAAGTAGGCGAGATCAACTCCCCAAGGGAGCTGCACAAGCGCTCCGGCTGCGGCGCCCAGCTCGACCGCGCGACGAGCTGGTCCATCGTTGTCCACAAGAACTACGTCGGCCCGTCGCATCACCTCAGCTGCATGATCACGCTGAGTCTCGGATTGGTCGACCTCATCCATCAGATCAAAACCCCACGAGCCGGCGATCATAGGACCGTCCCAGAGGCCGGCAACTGTGTACGCGACATCCGTTACCGGACCTGCGTGGATCAGGTCGGGGCGATTTTCCCCGATCTCGTGGGTCACGACCTCGCCAAATGAGGCTCTGCCTGGTCCTTGTCCAGGGGCGCTGCCGTCCGCAGCTCGCGTGACAACGTCGGCGCCCGCATCCTGCCACGCGCGTAGGAATCGATCGTCATGACCGGTCCACGTCCGTGTCAGGTAGAGGACGCGCACTCAATTGTTCCAGACGATGTCACCACGCCGGACAAGTTGCGCCACCTCAAGAGGGAACCTCGTGACAGCCCCGACGACGAGTTGGAGTTCGTCTGCCCCGAATCCATCAGCTGGGGCGGGACGGAGCACGGTGAGATCATCGCGTGTGATCAAGTGGCCAGCGGGCAGCGCGGTCCGTGCACGCAGAGCGCGTCGCTGGACGATCACCGTCTCGGTCTCATTCTGGGCAACTCCCTTCAAGGGCGAGCCCATCGCGGCCTCGAGTTCGCGTGCGCGATCGACCATGTCCCGCCAGGTCACCGCGTCCATCGAAAACCCGTGATCGGGCCCCGGTCGGCTTGTGTCGTCGGTAAAGTGCTTCTCGACCACGCGCGCACCCAAAGCGATTGCACCGAGCACCGAGGAGTGGCCTGGTGAGTGGTCGGAGAGTCCGAGAACGACACCGGGAAAGAGCACGCTATACGCCTTGAGAACGTTGAGATGGATGTGATCTAGGTTGTCGTGCGATCCCGTGTAGTTCGTATTGCACTGCATGAGCACAAGGTTGTCTGTGTACTTCCGAACGGCATGTACGGCCGCTATTACCTCATCAATCTCGGATGCTCCTGTCGCGAGCAGCATGGGCTTGTTCTTGGCAGCGGTATATTCGATGGCCTCAAGCCACGTGATGTCACCGCTGCCAATCTTGTACGCGGGAACGTACGGCGCAAGCATGTCGATAGCAGCGAAATCGTAGGCCGAGGAGAAGTAGTGGATGCCGGCGTCGTCACACGCCCGTTTAAGCGTGGGAGTCCAGTCGTGTGGGATGGAAGCTTCGGCGTAGACTTCGGTGACCGGCTTCTCCCAGCGTGCTTGATGACCGATCTGCGCTCCTAGTTCGCGGAATCCTCGATCTGAGACGATTTCTGTGGCGGTGAAGTTTTGGAACTTGGCCGCGTCGGCACCGGCCTTCGCGACGAGATAGATGAGTTCGACCGCGCGATCGAGATTCCCGTCGTGGCTCGCCGCAATATCTGCAATGAAGTAGGTCGGTTCATTGGGGCCGATCAGTCGTTCTGCAATCGAAAACGTCATGTTAAGCGACCTCCGTGGATGCGTACGAACGGATTCTAGCAGGGACACCACTGACGCTCTCAGCGAGAAGACGGACCAGGCCCGCATTCTGTCCTGGCATGCGTTCTCCGAGCAATCGTTCGGCGCGCGCGGTGGAAAGGCCAAGCAATGCAGAACGCCGCGTGGCGAGGTGGTCCGTTGACAGGACCGGCTCGACAAGGCTTGGGTCCAGGCTAAACGCGCGCGCGAGTGCGCGGCCGAACTCAAGTTTTGAAGTGGACTCGCTGCTCACCACGTGGAGGACGCCGTGGGCGCCAGCCTCGACCAGGCGTTCGAGGGCTTCGACGAGTAGTCCAACGTGAAGGGTGCTCACCTGCAGGTCCGTAAAGCCGGGCGTACGAAGGCCATCAGAAAGGCGCCGATGGTAGAACTCCGCGAGACTGCGAGATCCGGAGGGGCTCCAGCCGTAGAAGTTCACGCGCGCCACGAGCGCGTCGGGATTCGCTGCGAGGACCGCTCGCTCGCCAGCGAGCTTCGACCATCCGTAGGCCGACGTTGGCGACGGCTCATCTGCCTCGGTGTATCCCCCCGTCGACCCGTCGAAGACGGCGTCTGTCGAGATGTGAACGAACGGAATTCTCGCCCGTGCCGCCTGACCCGCGAGGTCAGCAGCGGCGGTCGCGTTGAGGGCGTGTGCCCGGTGCGGATCCCTCTCGCATGCTTCGATTGACGCGATCGCTGCAGTATGGATGACAGCCTCTGCGCGGGACCGTTCGATGAGTCCGTCCCGTTCGCGGGGATCCTCGAGGTCGGCTCGAAGGAACGGCACCGGACTGGCTGCCGGAGTATGACGGGCCGTTCCGATGACCTGGTGCTCGTTAGCGAGGTGAATCGCTGCGTTCGCCCCCAGGAGTCCGCTCACCCCGGTCACGAGCCACCGCGTCACCTGTCGGCCCCGGTCATCGTCCGCAACTGGTCAACCGAGAGCCACTGGTCGTTGGAGTCGGACTGGTAGATGAAGTCCTCGGCTACCGGGATGCCCTCATCAGGCGCTTCGTAGCCCCAGCCGTTCACGTATGGCATCACCACGTATCGGTCGCCCAACCGTACCGTCCTTCGCGAATCGTCTGGTGCGATCATCTCCTCGTGAAGCTTTTCGCCTGGGCGAATTCCGATCTCATGAATTGGTGATCCGGGCGCGATCGCTTCGGCGAGATCGTTGATCCGCAGGGACGGAATCTTCGGGACATAGAGCTCCCCTCCCGTCATGATCTCGAACGACTCGAGCACGAATTGTACGGCTTGCGGAAGAGTGATCCAAAACCGCGTCATTCGCTTGTCCGTGATCGGAATCGATGCGCCTTCTTCAGCGAGTCGGCGGAATAGCGGCACGACGCTGCCGCGAGAGCCGCTCACGTTCCCATAACGAACGACGGCAAAGCGCGTCTCGTAGGCCGCGGCGTAGCTGTTTCCGCTGACAAACATGCGGTCGGCGCAAAGTTTCGTCGCACCATAGAGGTTGATCGGACTCGATGCCTTGTCTGTCGACAGAGCAACAACCTTCTTTACACCCGAGTCGATCGCTGCGTCGATAACGTTCTGCGATCCGTAAACATTGGTTTGGACGTATTCGAAGGGATTATATTCGGCTGTGTCCACCTGCTTGAGCGCGGCCGCGTGTACGACGTAGTCGACGCCGTGCATCGCCCGATCGAGTCGCGATCGGTCTCGAATGTCGCCGATGAACCAGCGCAAACGAGGATCGTCGTTATACAGGCGACGAGCATCGGACTGCTTGAGTTCGTCTCTACTCAATATCACCACCCGTCGCGGGTCATGGTTGTCGAGTAATTCACGTACGAAGGCCTTGCCAAACGAACCCGTACCACCAGTGATAAGGATGGAAGCTCCGGTCATCAGGGACATGCAATAGCTCCAATTGGTGTGAAGTTAAGTTCTATTGTCTGGACATGGTCGTGCGTCCTAGGCGTTCACGGTGGGCGAGCTTCACCGAGGCTCGACCAGGTCCGCGCCGCCCAGACACTGCGCTCATCGCTGTGCCGCCGAGACCACGAGCGCACGAAGCGCGCGACCGACGCGCCGGCGGGACTCGTCACCCGTAACGGCGACGACCCGCAGTCGCGACGCGCTCTCGGATGGCGGCGCGCCGGGTGACAATTCGCTGAAAGGGCCGTCAGATCGGTCCCGAATGAACTCGAGGTCGCAAGACAGTGCCCGATCGGGGTCAGCAGCGACGAACACCCGCGCCCCCATCGCGAGCGCGTCGACGGCGCTCGTGGAGACGACGCTCACGACGAGATCGCCCGGCCGGATCTCGTCTTGGAGGCTTTGGCTCGCCGTGCTCACGGAGTCAACCAGGCCGCGCAGGCAGAGCCAACCCGCGCCCGTGCCGGTCTCCGGATCCCGAGGGTGGGGGCGAAGGACACACTCGATGCCGCGCGACTTCGCCGTTCGAAGAACTCCCTCGAGGCGACGAACCTCACTATCCGAGAGGTCCTCCATGGAGTGGCAGAGCAAAAGACGGGATGGTGCGTCAGTAGTTGGCAACAGCCCCTCGATCTGGGGGCGTCCGACGACCGTCACGCCTACCGTCGGGGCGTGCTCCGCGAAGAACGCTTGTTGCACCTCGCCCCATGCCATCAGCCCGTCGCAGAGCACGGGAAGGTAGGTGGACGGCGTCGGGGTGCCGTGGACCAGTGTCGTGATCGGTGCCTTGCGTGTCCGCGCGGCCCACACGAGGGGGCGAGCGTATGCGGCTCGGTCGAAGTCGACCACCGTCGCCCACCTCGACTGAGCTGTCGCAGCCGTTTTCGCCGCGTGTTCATACCGCACCGACTGGGCCACGACGAGATAGGCGAGATAGGCGCGGGGAACGTGCGCGAGCTCGGCCGGCAGAGCTTTCACTGAACAGAGCGCCCGCCATCCCTGTGCGAGACGTGGAAGGGACACGACCTGTGCGATTGACCGCATAGCAATGCTGGGAAAGTATTCTCCTACCGGGAGTAGATCGTCTGACAGTCGCGTGTCCGCAACGACCGTGACCTCGAGGCCCTCAAGGCGCGCGGACTCGAGGATTGCCAGGACGAACTGGGCGCCATGGCGCACTGGATTGGCGACGACGACGCGAAGAGATGTGCCTTGCCCAACCCGAGCGCGGCTCCTGCGAAGCGGAACCGAGCAGGCGGCCAGGTGGAGAAACACGAGTCCGACCATTCCCCGACTTGATGGCCGGGCCAGCCCCAGGTGGTCCCCAATGCGGAGCGAGTCGAGGATTTCTGCGGTCGACGCGTGCGGCCGGCGGGTCATTGACCCACCACGTTCCGCTTGGCTATGCGCGCCGCCCGTACCCAACTGAGCATCGATGAGAGCAAAGTCAGCGATACCGACCGCGAGTACGCAAGGCTCGGTAGCCCCCGCTGTAAGGGCGCCGCGGTCGACAGGTCGTCCGGCGGCACCAGCCGCGACGCTTCCAGATAGCTGCTGCCACTGTTGCTGTCCGGTTCTAGATACGCTCCCTCGGCCCATTCGTTCCACGCGTTGATGAATACCAGACCCTCGCTACCCCGGAGGCGGACCTCGGTCATGCGTGCTGCCCGGAGCCACCTGGCGTAGCGTGCCGGCGACCCTCCGACGTAGACGGTTGCCCTCGTTCCCCGTCGCGCCGAGTTGTCCCATCCCGGCATGACTCCGCCGTGGCGTATGAAGCCGGACGGTGTCCGGCGCGACTGGAACTTCTTCGCGATTCGGTCATAGGACAGGAGCCGACCACCGAACTTCTCATCAAGCCCGGCGATGGGCGTGAGGTGCGCGGCACCCAGGGTGTTAGCGCCCACCGGGGGGAACTCCGCTACCGCATCGAAACCGAGCGGGCGTGGGTCCAGGCCGGGAGTAGTTTCGGCGGCAATCAGCCAGAGCGGCCCGACCCCGTGGCGCTCTGCCTCGTCACGCCAAAGGCGCGCGAACCTGTCGCCACCTGGAAGCTGGTCTGCCCGATGCACGACGAGGACTGCAGCTCCGGACTTTCGAAGGTACCGGGGATCCACCAGGTACGGGAGCAGGTCCTTGAACACGCTCGCGGCGGTGTCCTCCCGATAGTCCTGCGCCATCAGGATCTCGTGATCCTTGCCATCCCAACGGCGCGTCCAGTTCTCGTTCGCCCACGACAAGCAGAACGGAAAGTCCGGGCCGCGGGAGAGGTAGTTCTCGACGGGCTTTTCGAGCAACCTTGCACCGTTGAACCAGTAGAAGTACATGCAGAACGCGTCGATGCCGTTCGCGGCTGCGAGTGCCGCCTGCTTGTGGACGACCGTCGGATCGCTCAGGTCGTAGTAGCCGAGTTCCGCAGGCACGCGCGGCTGATCATGACCCACAAAGAGCGGTGCGGCGCGTCGAACGTTCGTCCACTCGGTGAAACCCCGCCCCCACCACTCGTCGTTTTCGTCGATTGTGTGGAATTGGGGCAGATAGAACGCGACCGTTCGCGGGCCCTGGCTATTCTCTTCGTGCATCGTCGCCAACCTCCTTGATCGGTGTCACACTGCTCCGCAGCGCCCTGAGTCGCACGCCCACGTCGCGACCGAACCGAAATAGCACGGCGCGCACGACAATAGTGAACAAGAGATAGCCGAGAACCTCGTAGAGCGACCCGCGAAGCACGATGAACAGCAGTGCACCTGTCGGCGCATCGACTACCTGCGACCCCAGTCGCCTCCCGTCTACAAGACCCGATCCGCCTCGCGCTACACCGAGCCAGACCCCCAACATCCCGAGGAGAACGATCGTGCCAGGCAGGCCGGCGAGGAGATATCCCTCGGCCCAGAGCGGCATCGAGACGTTGGTGAACGTCATTCCGGTTGCACGTGCGACCAGTGGGCCGCTCACGAAGCCAACGACCTTAGGAGCGAGGAAGGGGACCCAGCGAAGAACGGGCGCAATCACGATCATTGCCGGATTGACTACCTCGCTACCGCTCCCTCCTTGCACAGCCACTGCACGTGCCAACATCTCAAAGGAATCAAAGTCGAACGTCCGTAGCGCTACCGACGGCGAGAGTGCCTGGATACGACCTGCCCCGGTCCCATCACCTCGCATAAGGTCGAGAGAGGGAAAGATCGTAACCAACAGGAGGATCATGCCCACGGGCAACAAACGGACCGCTGGGCGGTCGATCAACTGCGCGCCCACAACCGCGACCAAAAAACTACCCGTCAGAAAGCGCGACCCGATGAATGGATTCGTCACCGCGAATCCGCTCAATACCGAGACGATAAGGAGCGAACGGTTGAGCAACATTCCGGACTTCGAGCAGGCGATCGCCAGTGCCGGAACTGTGATGGCCGCGGCAGTGGCGAGGAAATAGAGCGTCCCGCCACCGGGTACGGTAGCCACATTGAGCAACTGGGCGCGAAATCCGCTTCGACCGGAGATAAGCGCCGTCGGCCCCATCAGAGCGACGAAGAGTGCCGAAACCGCGAACTGAGCGCCCACAAGAATATGCACAACAGGCCGGGCGCGGTCTGAACGTTGAACCGCTTGCAACAGAGTTTGTCGGCCTTGTCTAGAACGCCTCGACGCTAGCCGCCGTCCGACCGCGACGGCTATATGACCGGAAAGCACGATCACCTGGGCTCGGAATATCGTCGAATCCTCGAACTGCCCGAGCCAAGGAAAGAGTCCGGTGGCGAGCTGATACGCGGGCGCAAGACCGAGGAACACAAAAGACCACGCCCAATAGCAAGCCCACGCGAGGCCAAAAGGGCGTGCCCGTACCGTCCGAACCGTCATTATTGCGCTAACGGCAATAATCATCGCTGCGGCGTACCGAACGGCACCGACTGCATTACTTGTGCGCGACCACAGCGCGGTACACGACGACCAGGAGAGAATCAGGACCAGAAGCGTGGTCAAGATCGTCGCCAACGGCACTCGCGGCACGAGCTCAAAGGACTTGTCACGCACTATCGGCGACCAACCCCACGAGGTGCCCCGCATTTGTGTGTCGGCGACGCGCGCCCCGACGCGAAGGTACGAGAAACTCCGGATACGTGGTGAAGAACCTAACTGCTGACGCAATCTCTCGGCGCCACGCGGCGAAGACGAATCGACTTGTCTCACGCTGCCAGTCATGAATCCAACGCGCGCCCGGGTCCACAATCACTCTGTGACCCGCTCTCCAGGCTCGAAGACCAAGGTCGTGGTCTTCATAATATAGAAAATACCGCTCATCCCATCCACCGAGAGCGTCGAACGTGCTTCGAAGTCCTCCGATCGCTGCCCCGATCGACCATGCGACGTACGTGGGTCCGGGAGAGGTGTCAGGCGTGTAACGAGAGAGCCTGGCGCCCGGCAGCGCTATCCCTCGGTTCGAGAGCTTGTCCACGAGAAATGGGAAGCCTCGGCCATTTGGCTGGAACGAGCCGTCGGCGTTTGTCAGTTGGGGGGCTACGAGTGCTCCGTGACGACGCGCAAGTCGAGCGAGTCCGTCCAGGCTGTCGAATACCACCTCGACGTCGGGATTCACAAAGGCGACCCATTCTGTGGTGGACGCTCCAAGACCACGATTGTTTGCTCGAGCGAACCCGACGTTGCGCGGCAGTTCGATGACGTCGGCTCCGAGCGCGCGTGCGACGGTGACCGAGTCATCGCGCGAAGCGTTGTCGACCACTACCCATCGGACGCCTGAAAAATCGCGGCCCTGCCACCGTTCGCGCAACTGCCCGGCGCTGTTGTGAGTGACGGTCACGATCGTCCATTCACTTTCCACGATAGCCTGCTCTTTCGCTCATTGGCCAAAAAAGGGCGCCGACCATCAGCGCGACGGTTCTTCCCAGCGGTGCCGTTCTGAAGAAGACCGCCCGGACCATCCGTTCGATGATCTGAACTGAGATATTGCCCCGTGCTACTGCGGCGAGGACCATATGGTCTTCAACTGCGAGGGACGGCTGGCGATCAATAGCGGTTCGAGCCATCACCACCCTCCAGCCCCAACGCTGTCGGGCGAGATACGAGCCGATCGCCGTCGGCATCAGGCCCCCCACGCGCGACCGAAGGTGCCTCGTGCGCGCGACAATGCGCGCGCCCACCTGTTCACCGAGCACGTTCGCCTCGTGCTGGACGTAGTCCTGCACGACCGCCCCGACATAGTTGATGCCGCCGTCTATCTGGGCGCACACCGCTAGCCAATGATCGTGGTAGCTCGCATCCGTTGGCTCAGGAAAAGGCAGGGCTCGGTCAAGTACCGCAGGTCGCAAGACTGCGAGACTGCCGGTGACGCGGTTGTCGATCAACAGGCCGAATAGGTCCACCGGTGTCCTGGCGGTGACTCCGCCGGCGACGGATTCTCCGAGGCGGTCGACCAGTCGAGCGGCGCCGACAACCAACGCCGCCTGGCCAAGATGCGGCACAAGCATTTCGAGCTTCTCGGGCCACCACTTATCGTCTTGGTCGGCGAGCGCCACCCATTCTGCGGTCGACGGGACCTCGGCGAGCACTCGCTCGAAGTTGCGATAGAAGCCGACATGAGCAGCGAAGCCGACAATTTCGAATCTGGGGTCTCCTGATGTTTGCATTCGTACGAACCTACGAAGATCCGTATCTTCGCCGTCGATGCCGATCACGCAGCGCCATTCTGTCAAGGTCTGGAATCGGATCGACTTGAGCTGTTGTCGCAGGAGCAACCGATCCGCCCTAAAGAGGGCCATGCAGATGTAGCCGGTCATCTCAGCCACCCCCCTCTTGCCGAGCACGAAGAGCGATGGCTGCGACGAGCGCACCGATGACGATCAGCCCGGCGCCGGCGATCCGCCACCAGGTCCCCGGTGCGACTGCTGCGACGATTAGGCAAGTCAATACGCCGGCCAGAGCCTGAGGTACGGCGAGCCACAAGTTCAGCTGCGGGGTCCCAGCACGGCGCCGCATCCATGCGGCCATCGCGATCTGAATACCGTGGAAGATCGGAAGCATGAGTGCGTATACCCAGATGCCTGCACCAGGAACCAGTCGGTGGGTTGTGAGCGCGCACGTACAACCAATGATCACGGACACGGGCGTGGTCAATGCCAGCCAGGCCGTGCGGCCGGAGACGAACACCATATGAATGTTTGCGAGGTACAAGACCATCATGGGTGCGGACGCGGCCACGATCGCCGCGGCGCGGTCGGAATCGATACTGCGTAGTTCCGGAGGCGCCACGAGCCCAAGGACTATAGGCGCCAGCAACGCCGCACCCGTCGCCAGGGCCGCAGCGAGCCACGTCATCGTGTTTGTTGTTCTTGAGATCATGGATACTCGCTCAGACGAAGTCGCGCGGTAGACCATTGGTGCCCATGAGTTATTGAACGCGCCGATGACTATTATTGGGACTGATCCAATAAGTACGGCGAGTTGCAGCTGTCCAACATCGGCTGTGCCTACCTCGCGCGCAGCGATGATGACGATCAAACTCGTGGCGGCGACCATGGCAAGTTGGTGTGGCACCGTCGGCAGTCCGATACGCAGGGCCGATCGCGTGCGTTCGATCGAGAACCGCGGGGGTGAGATGAACCTGACCACGAGGAGCGTGCTTAGCCCTACCGTGCATTGCCCCACAGCGAGAGCGGTGAGATATGCATCCGCGCTGCGGTCTTGCAGCGAGATTGTCGCGAGGCCGAGGAGTGCCGGAACCCAGGCTACGCAAAGCGCAACAACTAGGAATAGCCTGACTTTGCTGAGCGCTCTTAAATGGGCCAATGCGGTCGTCGAGACCGCGATTCCGGCCGCCGCGGCGGTCGCCGCGACAAGAACATAGGCATCGCCACCGAACGGTAGCCACGATCCCCACGACCGCGCGGTAGCGATTCCTATTAGTGCGAGAATCCCGGCTCCACCAGCACCCATGACAACGAGGCCCGATGCACCGCTCGCACCACTTTTCTCAAGAATTGCGTGGCGTGTGACGGACGCGGGAAGCCCGAGCGCCAGCAGGACCGCGGCAATCTGCAGGATCGACAGGCCGAGAGAAACCAGCCCGTACTCCTGCGCGCCAAGGGTTCGGGTCACGAATGGTGTGACCGCAACCCCGGTGATCATCGGGGCTGCTGTTGCCATCGCGTAGAGAGCGCCCTCTCCGAGCAACGTCCGTGTCGGCGAAGGATCAGAGGTGGGGCGATTCCGCGACTTCTTGCCAGACCTAAGTGTGCCGGTCGGTACTGTCTTGTCCTCCTCGGCGACTAGGTCTGCTTGTGAAATCGCCTCCTTCACTTAGTACGCTCCCTCTCCGGCGAGGACCGCTCTGGCGGTTCGTGCCACAATTGCGACGTCCCCGAATAGCGTCCAGTTCTCCACGTAATAGACGTCCATGCGGATTCCATCCTCCGCGGAGAGGTCGGATCGTCCGGATATCTGCCACAGGCCGGTGAGCCCCGGCTTAACCAGGAGCCTGCGGTGTGCTTTGCGGTCGTACAAGGCGACCTCGCGGTCGATTTGCGGGCGCGGCCCGACCAGGCTCATGTCGCCGCGAAGCACGTTGAAGAGCTGAGGCAGTTCGTCCATGGAATAGCGGCGCAGGATTCGGCCAGCGCGCGTGACCCGGGGGTCGCGCTTGAGTTTGTAGAAGAGTCCGACGGTCTGTTCGCCCAGCACCTCGTCCAGGCGGGTGTCGGCGTTCACGTCCATGGTCCGGAACTTGATCATCGAGAAGACCTTGCCGCGAATCCCGATGCGGTCCTGCCGGTAGAACACGGGACCCGGGCTCTCGGTCTTGACCAGGATCGCGATCACGACCAGAGCGGGCGAGATGATGATCGTGATCAGACCCGCAACCAGCCAGTCCACGAACGATTTCAGCGCGTACTTCGGCCCTGCGAACTGGGGCTCGTCCACATAGATCAGGGGCAACCCGTTGACGGGCTGCATGAGTACTCGAGGTCCGGCCACGTCTGTTAGGGAGATTGCCAACGCCAGGTCGATGCCGGTGCCTTCCAGGTCCCAGCCGAGGCGTCGCACGGCGTCGGCGGTGATCGTGTCCGAACCCGAAACCGCGATCACGTCCGTATCGACCGCGCGCGCGACCTCGGCGGCGTTCTGGAACGTGCCGAGCACGGGCACGCCCAGGATCGTCTCGGCGGGACCCACGTCTCCCTCGGGGATGCACACCCCGACTACGCCGAAGCCCGCATTGGGGCGCGCAATGAGGTCGCGGATGAGGGTCTCGGCCTTGAGTCTGTGGCCGATCACCAGCACCCGTGAGTGCAGGAGGCCCGCGCCGCGCTGGCGGTGCAGCCACTGCCGCCACCAGAACCGGCCCAGCAGGATGAGGGTGAGCCCGAGGGGCAGTGCGATGGCGAGGTAGCCCCGGGCAATCTCCATGCGCAGCAGGTAGGCGATCACCGCGACGAAGGCGAACAGCCGCCAGGTCACGCCGACGACCAGTTGGTACTCCGCGGGTCCGGTACCGACCAGGCGCCGGTCCTGGGTGCGCCCGACCGTGAGAGCGAAGAGCCAGGCCCACATCAGGACGATGGACACCACTAGGTAGCTCGGCGACAGGCGGCCCGCGACGTCAGCTCGGCCGCCGCTGGTATCGAACCGGATGACATAGGCGGTGAACACTGCGGCATACACCGCGACCGCATCGGTGATCACGAGCCGACTCGCGTAGGCGGTCCACCACCGGGCGGGGTGATCGGGCGTTCGCGTCGAGCCGACCCGAGGTCGAGCTCGCCTTGCGAGATGCGCATCCAGGACGTCCGTCATAGACCCCCCTATGCCGCCCGCAGCAAGTTCGCGGTCCGCGTTCTCGTCTGCATTCAGGAATATAGCGGCTCGCGCACGGGGGACAAGGCCAGACGTTTCTCCGCAAAGGGGCGCAATCGGCATAAATGGACTGGGCTGGCAGTGCTATTTAACCCGCTCCCGATCGGCGCGCTGTGAGATTATGACGCGACGCCGGGCCAGAGCCGCGCGGCCGCACCAAGCAGGGGGAAAACCGGTGGAGCTGCACGATTACGTTGTCATCCTGCGCAAGCGTTGGATGTCGATCCTGGTGATCGCGACGCTGGCCGTCGCTGGTGCCCTGGCCGCGACCCTGCTCGTCACCCCGACCTATCAGGCGAGGGCCCAGGTCTTCGTCTCGGTTCGTTTCGGCGGCACCACGGCCGATCTGTTGCAGGGCAGCAACTTTACCCAGGGGCAGGTGAAGTCCTACACAGACCTGGTCACCAGTCCACGGGTGCTCACCCCTGTCATCGAGCGACTGGGCCTGTCCACCACGCCCGATGTGCTCGCGAAGTCGATCTCCGCCGACTCTCCGCTCGATACCGTGCTCATCAACGTCACGGTCACTGACACCGACCCGCAGGCGGCCAGCGACATCGCCAACGCAACCGCCGGCAGCCTGGGCACCGAGGTGACCGCGCTGGAGAAGCCAGCCGCCGGACAGGCGTCCCCGGTCTTGATCAGCACCGTCCGCACCGCAACGGCGCCGACGCTACCGGCCAGCCCAAGCCTCAAGCTCAACCTCGCGCTGGGCCTGCTCGTCGGCCTCGCCGTCGGGGTCGGGCTCGCGGTCCTGCGCGAAGTGCTCGACACTCTCGTCCGGTCGGAGAGCGGCGTCCGGCGGGTCACCAACGCGGCCGTCATCGCGACCATCGGCTTCGAGCCCGATGCACCCAAGCACCCGCTGATCGTGCAAAGCAGCCCGTACAGCCACCGCTCCGAGGCTTTCCGCAGGCTGCGGACCAACCTGCAGTTCCTCGACATCGCCGACCGGCCGCAATCCATCGTCGTCACCTCCGCGCTACCGGGCGAGGGCAAGTCGACGACGGCCATCAACCTCGCCATCACCCTTGCCGACGCCGGTTCGCGGGTGATCCTCGTCGACGCCGACCTGCGCCGCCCCTCGGTGGCCAAGTACATGAGCCTGGAAGGTGGGGTCGGGCTGACCACCGTGCTCATCGGGCAGGCGTCCTTGCAGGACGTCGTCCAGCCCTGGGGCAACGGCTACCTAGACGTCCTGCCGTCGGGCCAGATCCCCCCCAACCCCAGCGAGTTACTCGGGTCCCAGTCCATGTCCCGCCTGCTCGAGACTATGACCAGTCAGTACGACATCGTGCTGATCGACACCTCACCACTGCTCCCGGTAACGGACGCGGCGATCCTGGCCAAGCTGACCGGCGGCGCGCTCGTAGTCGTCGGCGCCGACAAGCTCCATCGTCAGCAGCTCGCCGAAGCGCTGGGATCCCTTGAGACCGTGGGCGCGCGCATCCTCGGGGTGGTCCTGAACCGCCTCCCGCGCAAGCATGCGGACGGCTACACCTACTACTACGAGTACGCCTCCACGCCGACGCCAACGACGGCGGCCGCGAAGGGGCAAGTGTCGAAGGCGAAGCGCCCGGCCCGGCCGCAGGTGGAGGTGGAGGTGCCGAGCCCGGCTCATTCCGGCTCACGCCGGACCTCCCGCTCGGGCCGGGAAGAGGCCGTGGAGACGATCGACAGCATCTTCGGTCCGCCTGTTGCGACGGGGGCGACCCGCTGGCCCGAAGGGACCCTCAGCGGCGGCGGGGAGACCCAAGCCTGACGGTGCCCGACGGCAGCCGGCACAACAAGGGGTTCCCGCTATACGCGGCGGGAACCCCTTGTTGTGCTGGCGTCAAGAACCTGCTCAGGCGTCTACCTTCGGCGACTGACGACGCCTCGCGACGAACACCACGCTCGCGCCCGTGAGGATGAGTGCACTGGTTCTTGCGGGACATCCCGGTCGGGCCGGGACGAGGCCATGGAGACGATCGACAGCATCTTCGGTCCGACACTCGCGACGGGGGCAACTCGCTGGACGGATGAGACCCTCAGCGGCGGCGGGGAGACCCAAGCCTGATGGTGCCCGACGGCAGCCGGCACAGCAAGGGGTTCCCGCTACATGCGGCGGGAACCCTTTGCTGTGCCGAGGTGAAAGACCTGTTCAGGCGTTTGCCTTCGCCGACTGGCGACGCCTTGCGACGAACACAGCGCCGGCGCCCGCGAGGATAAGCGCACCGGCGCCGACCGCCAGGCCCCCGCCGTCGAAGCCCGTCTCGCCGAGCACCGAGCTGGTGCTCGTCGGGTCAGTGCCCAATGCGGCGACCGTCAGGGACTGCGAGCTGATGACCGCGCCGGTGGCGGTAGTCGCCACCAGACTGAGCCTTCCACTCTGGGAGAGGGTGACCTGGAACGTCACTACGCCACTGGCGTCCGCGGTCTTCGTCAGGGACTTGGTGCCGGCGATCTGAATTGCGGAATTGGGGATCGACGCCGGGCTGGTCGTGATCGTCAGGGTCACGGGCGAGTTCGGTGCGGCACCGGTGATCCTGACAGTGACCGGGGTGCCGGCGGCCGGCGCGGTGTTGGAGATGGTCGACCCGAAACCGGGCGCCTCGTACGCCATTGCGGCGGTCGGAGCAAGGACGAGACCGACCGCTGCCGCGGCCACCAGAGCAGTACGTCGAATCACGACGGTTCCCTCCACGGATGTGCACTGACTGAGTTGTTCGATTTCGAACACACCGGCAGCCTAGTGGCGGTCAGGTGCAACCGGAAGGCGAACTCGTGGCCGCTTTCTGTGCGGCGCCCGGGGTGACCCGCACAATGGGCGCTCCGGTCTGTCCTTTTCCGGTGACAATGTCGTAACTGATTATGGCCTGTTCGCCGGGTCTGAGCTGAATTGTCCGACCCACGACGACCAAGCCACCCTCGCTCTGCACGAAGCCACCCGACACGCCACTATTCACCCGCACGTTCTTCACTTGGCCCCCTGCGGGCGCGTAGATCAGCACGTTGGTCCGTACCTCGCCCTTGGGGACCACGCGCCCGTCGCCCGTGACGTAGGGCGGCAGGTCAGCGGCGTTCGCGGGGGCCGTGGAGGTCAGCGTCACCGTGACGGTCACGGCCTGCGAGCCGTCCAGGCGACAGCGGCCAGAGGCTGCGACCACATCGGTGCGCAGGTAGTAGCCGATCTTCGCGGCGGTCCCATCGTTGAGGTAGACGCCGATCACGGGCGAGTCGCCCCGGGCGCCGACTGCTTCACCACTTAGCACCGTGCCGGCCAGCAGCGCCTGCTCGGCGGGGCGCGCCGACCACACCATGAGTCGACCCTCGCGCGCCGCACTGGCGAGCGCGCCGACCGTCGCGGCACGATCGCCCCGACCATCGACCACGGCACCGAACACGGAAGCCGCCGTTGCCGCGAAGAAAGCGTCCTGCTTCTGCGGGTCGGCGATAGTGAGGTACACGGTGTTCAGCAACAGTCCGAGGGCGTTGGTGGCGGTCACCGCCTGACCGGTCGGCAGGGTGACGGGACCCGTCGCACCGAGCACGTCGGCCAGGGTGCCCGGGTCGATGGAGAGCACGCCGTCCACCTCGGTGCCGACCTTCTCGCTCCAGATCGCGCGCGCGAGAGCCCCCGAGCGGGGGAAGTTCGGCGTGAACGTGACGTCCCGCATGTCGGTGCCGAGGCCATCGCCGAAGAGCGCTCGTTCACCGGTCGTGAGAGCCAACGCCGGCTTGAGAAGGCCACTGAGGTCGCCGCCCGAGCGCTGCTCGAGGACCTTCACGACGCCGTGCTCGGCACGCAAGAGGATGACCTGCCCTACCTCCCCGCCCGTCGCTCGCTGCTCGGCGTTGTTCTGCACAAGCAGCAGATACTGGCGCGGCCCGCCCACGCCCAGCATCGCCGGCAGCAGTTGCACCGCGCGGGCCGCGGTCGCGGTGGTCATGGCGACCTTCGCCACCTGGGCGCTCAGGTCCGCCAGCGGTGCCGCGACGCTCGGGACCAGCGCGCCAGAGTCGATCGCGTCCAGTCTCGCGGCTGCGGCCATGACCGCGGAGTTCGCCGCCACCACCTTCGGCGCGGCCTTCACCAGGGGCGCCAGGTCAACCCGGCCGTGCACGGGGGTGAGCTTGGTCGGGTCCACGAGAGACGTGGCGTCCAGCAGGGCCGGCAACGCGCCGGTGGCCAGGTCGTCGACCACCTCGCTCACGGTCTGCACGGCGCGGATATCCACCCCGAGCCAGGGCACCGCGCCCGCCGCCACCCAGGCAGGGCCGTGCGTGTCTGTGCGCGCCACCTCGGCGTGATGCTGGAGCGACATCAGGGTCGAGGCGGCAGCCTCCCGGTCACCCCCCTCCACTTGTTCTTGCAGAATTTGGACCTGCTTGCCCGCGGTCTTGAGCTCGCCGCGGGCATGCAGCGCGTCGACGCCGAGCCAGGTCGCCCACGTGATGAGCACGGCCAGCACCAGTGCCGCACAAAGCAACCCGCGCCGCAGGGCGTGCCGGACGGGGCGCCGCCTGCGACGGACGCGCTGCCCGCGCGGCGACGTGTCCAGATCGGACTGGTCAATCCCATCCGCCGGCACAGCCGTCGCTGACCATTGAGTACCCCAACCTGGATGCGTCACATCGGTCCCCCCCCCGCGTCCTGCCACCTGCATGTCGACCCGGCGATGGTATCGACGGTTCGCCGTGCCGTGCGCGGATCGAAGAGGCCGCCGCTCCCGGAGGGGATCGCAGCTAACCGGTTCGTGGCCGTCGAGTTGCCAAGTACGGAAACCGGCCGCCGGGCCGGACGCCCGCCCGTCGCGTCGGCTCTCGATAGGGTTGCGGCGCTGATCGAACGAGGCCCAGCGGACCCAGGGGGACGGACGTGATACGCCCAGAAGAGGTCCGGCCGGCCAGTTGGCGGCCATGCGAGCCGCGCGGGGACCGACGGCCTCGGCAGGTCCTCCTCGTGCTGATTCTTGGTGCGGGAGTCCTCGGGCTCGCAGGGTGCGGCAGCGGACCCGACCGCGCGAGCCAGCCGTCGTCGGCCGCACCCAGCGATCCGGTTGCCTACGCGGCGCAGATTCTCCGGGACACCAACGACGTGCGACAGGCCAGGGGCCTGACGCCGCTCGGCGGCTCGCTGTGCGCGCAACGGGCCGCCCTGCAGCGGGCCGGCGACCTGGTCGGGGTCGCCACGCTCGCGCACGCCTCGCTCACCGGTGTGATCGCCCGCTGCGCACCTGCGACGACGGCCGCGGAGAACCTCAGCCGGGCCGCCGCGAGCCCCGCCGCAGTCATTGACGCGTGGATGGACTCACCGGGGCACCGCTCCAACATCCTCGACCCGGGGCTGACCGAGCTCGGCGTGGGCTGCGTACCCGAACACGGTGCGATGCTCTGCTCGCAGGTGTACCTCGGCCCGTGAACCGCCCGTGAGTGCCGCCGCGAGTCCTTGAACGGCCGCCGTCACACCTCGAGGTGCTCCACCAACTCGCTGGCGGCCAGCCCGGTGTAGGACGCCCCATCGGCTCGCGGTCGGTGATGCCAGGAGAGAATCGCAGCGCGAGGCGCAGGTCCGTTCATGGAAACCGGCAGGGGACCCGTCTCGGTCTAGTTCGATCGAACGAGTTCCGAAGGATTCCTCGAGAAAGCGGCGGTTGTAGAGGCCCGTCAGCGAGTCATTGGCTGAATGTTGCCGAAGCTGTTCCTGTAGCGACCTGACCTCGTGCTCGGTCGTCCCAAAACTCCGATGAGCGGGACGCACCGAAACCACGATCACCCGCGAGCTCGTTCGAAATTCATCCCGACGCCGACGTAACAGCTGCGATCACGGACATCGCGCCCCAGTTCGCGCCACCCCACTGGCGGAACCATTCAACACATAGCGGGTGATTCCAGGGCGAAGTCGGAATATTCTACGCGTCGTGCACGCAGCCCCGATCATCGACAGATCACCCGCGCAAGGGCTGACGATAAGGGGCGCGCGGCTTAGTGTTTTGTGCAGGCGGCGCTTTTCCCATCGACCAAGCGAGCTGGTTTGAAGGCCGGGGCGCAGCGTCGTGGTCCGAGCGGGGGCGGTCAGCCGGGCTACGCAAGGGGGTCACGAGAATGCCGAGGAACCGACCGATCCGGTCGACCGAGGCACCGTCGGCGGACCTGACCGTTCGCTCGGGGCTGATGTGGGCTATGGGGCTGCTCCTCGTCGTCGCCGTCCTCGGCGGTCAGGCGCTGCACGGCGACGTCCGGGTCTTGGTCGTGGACGGGTCGGGGATCGTGGCCGTGTGGATCTCCGCGGTGGTGTGCTGGATGACGGTCTCGCGAGTCGGATTCCGGCGCGGGGAGGTCCTGCTGGCCACGATCGCAGTGACCTCATTCTCCGGCTGCCTGACCTACCTCGCTGTCGTGTTGGCCGGGGGCGGCCCGTTGCCCCTCGCCTCGCCCGCGGACGCGGCTTCGCTGTTGTTCTACCCGCTGATGCTGGCGGCGCTGGTCGTGGCCGTGCGCCACCACTCGCGGGGGCTGCCTTGGTCGGTCTGGCTGGACTGCGCGGTGGGCTCCCTCGGTGCGGCCACGGTGCTCGCGGTCGTGCTCAGCCCAGTGCTGGTCTCCGCCCAGGCTGGTCCGCCGTCGCTGGGCGCCGCGTTGGCGGTCGCCTTCCCGATGCTGGATCTGCTGCTCGTGGCCGCGGTCGCCGGGCTCGCGGCCTTGGGGGGCCGGCGCATGGGCAGCCGGTGGCCAGTGCTGGTCGTGGGGCTGATGGCCTTCGCGGGGGCGGACATGGTCATCGCGTTGGAACGGAACGCGGGTACCTTCGTGGCCGGTACGTCGCTGGACGCTGGTTGGGGGATCGGGCTCGCCCTGACCGCGATGTGGGTCGTCGGCGCGGGGCAGGGTGAGGGGTCGGCCACCCGGGCGAAGCGCTGGGCGTCGGGTGCGGCGGCCCTGGTGGTATCGGCGGTAGCCACGACCGCGAGCCTGGGTGTGCTGCTCGTAAGCAGCCGGGCGCATGTGTCGACGCTTGCGGTGACCCTGGCAGGGGTGACGCTGCTGGGGGCGGGTGCTCGTACCCAGTTGGCGTTCCGTCATCTTGGCGTGATGGCGGACCAGCGCAAACGGGCCGCCGCTACCGACGAGCTGACCGGTCTGCCCAACCGGTACGCCCTGTACGCCGAGGGTCACGCGCTGCTGTCGGAGCCGACGTGCCAGCGCGCGGCTCTCCTGGTTTTGGACCTGGACAAGTTCAAGGAGGTCAACGACTCCCTGGGCCATCACGCCGGCGACCTGCTACTGATCCAGGTGGGCGACCTGCTGCGCGAGCACCTGCGGGCCGGCGACGTTCTGGCGCGCCTCGGCGGCGATGAGTTCGCGGTCCTCTTGGACGACGTCAGCCGCGAGCAGGCCACCGAGTTCGCCGTCGCGCTGCGCGCGGTCCTCGCCGAGTCGTTCACCCTGGAGGGCATCACCCTGCATTGCAGCGTCAGCGTCGGGATTGCGCTGTTTCCCGAGGATGGCTCTGACCTTGGCTCCCTGCTGCGCAAGGCTGACATCGCCATGTACAAGGCCAAGGTCTCAAGCAGCGGCCAACACCTCTACGCCGGTTCGGACGACGCCGACGACGGCACCCGCCTGCGAACCGTCGAGGAGCTCCGAACCGCGTTGGTCGAGGATCAACTTGTGGTGCATTACCAGCCCAAGGTCGACCTCGGCACCGGCGAGGTCCACAGTGCGGAAGCACTCGTGCGCTGGAACCACCCAAGGCGCGGTCTGCTCTATCCCGACGCGTTCCTCACCCTGGTCGAGGACTCCGGGCTGATGCCTGCGCTGAGCCGGGTCGTGCTCACCGTGGCCATGGACCAGGCCGCGACCTGGCAGGCTCAAGGCCAAGAGCTGACGATAGCGGTGAACCTCTCGGCCAGCTCGCTGGTCGACGACGACCTCCCCGATCGGGTCACCGCCCTGCTTGCGGCCCGGGAGCTCCCGCCGCACGTCCTGCAGCTGGAGATCACTGAAGAGTTCCTGATGGCTGACCGCGACCGCGCCCGGGAGATCCTGACCCGGCTTCGGCGCAACGGCATCCAGATCTCCATCGACGACTACGGCACCGGCTACAGCTCGCTGTCCTATCTGCGCGACCTGCCCATCGACGAGCTCAAGCTCGACCGCTCCTTCATCGCTCCCATGGCCGACGACGCCCGTGCCGCGGCCCTGGTCGCCTCGACCGTCGCCCTAGCGCACGGCCTGGGCATGCGCATGGTCGCCGAAGGCGTGGAAACCTCCGCCACCTACGCCGAGCTCGCTCGCCTCGGTTGTGACCAGGCGCAGGGCTACCTCATATCCAGGCCTGTCCCCGCGTCCGAGTTCACCCACTGGCTCGGTGACTGGCGCGCCGCCCGCAGAGTTTCCGAGCTCCCGCGACAGCGGGTCCCTGTCCCCGTCGGGTCAGGAGCGGAGCGCACTCCCCCGCTCGGCACACTCGAGCGCGGGCGACCCAGGTCATGACCCCGAAGCCGAGCCGTTGGTGGAACCGACCACCACTGAGGACTGACCGGGTTCCGAAAATTCCTCTCCGCATCGGGCCTGGTGCGACGGTGATGCGCCCGCTCAGTGACCCTGGGGTAGTGGGTCGAGTCACACCGTTCGCCGGTGTCGCGATCATCGCGGTCGTGCTGGCGCTCCTGGTGCCGCCGTCCTCGCCGGACCCAGGCGTGTTCGCCGCCGCCGTGGTGTTGACCGTCGTGGTGATTGCGGCGGTGCTGTGCGTCCCGTGGGTGCGGCTGCCCGCGTGGTGGCAGGCAACGGTTCCGTTGACCTTCTTCGTGGTGGTCGCTCTGCTGCGCCACGCCGAGGGTGGGGCGACGTCGGGCTACGCGCCGTTCGTCATCCTGCCCGTGCTCTGGATAGCCATCTACGGCAGTCGCGCCCAACTCCAGCTCGCGATCGCTGGGACCGCCGCCACGTTCTTTGCGCCGCTGATCATCCTCGGATCGCCGCTGTATCCGCGCGACGGTTGGCGCGAGGGAGGCCTGTGGGTCGCGATCGCCCTGCTCACCGGATTCGCGATCCAGACCTTGGTTGGGCAGTTCCGCCAGCGCATGGCAGACGTCGCCGCTCTGGGCGTCGCCACCCGCGCACTGACGGCCGACTCCGATCCGCGCACGGCATTGTGCGCTGCCGCGCAGCTCGTCACCGGTGCCGCGTTCGCGATCCTGTTCGAGCCGAAGGCCGACGGGGCCCTCGTCGCCACTGCCGCCACCGCCGGGGTTGACCTCAGTGCCTTCCACATTGATCCCGTCGAGGTCTCGGCCACCGCTGAGGCCTGGCGCACCGGGGAGCGGGTCTATATCGCAGACACCCGGACGAGTCCGCGAGCCTCCACGCGGTTGTCCGCGCAGATCGGCGCTGTCGGCGTGCTCTTCCAGCCGGTCACCCGAGACGGGCGGCGAATGGCGGTGCTCGTCGTCGGATTTCCTGACGCGCGCCGGCGCGGACCGGTGGCCGCGCTCCACGTGGTCGAACTGCTTGCCGCGGAGATCGGCGCGGCACTCGACCGAGCCGATCTCGTCGCGCGGCTCGACGTGCAAGCCCGCACTGATGCACTCACCGGGGCAGCCAATCGTCGTAGTTGGGATGAGGAGCTGGACCGCGAGCTGGCGCGAGCCCAACGCACACTAGATCCGCTCAGCATCGCGATGATCGACCTGGATCACTTCAAGGCATTCAACGACACCCACGGTCACTCGAGCGGCGACGCTCTATTACGCGACCTCGTGGTCGCGATTCGTGCCGAGCTGCGCACGGGCGACATCATCGCACGGTGGGGTGGCGAAGAATTCGTCCTCGCCCTACCGAACTGCGACCTGACTCACGCCCAAATCGTCGCGTCCCGCCTGCTGCGCATCGTGCCGAGCGGTCAGACGGCCAGCATCGGGCTGACGCAAGCTGGTGGACAGGACACCTCCCGTACCCTGCTTGCGCGAGCCGATCTCGCTTTGTATGCCGCGAAAGACAGCGGCCGAAACCAAGTGAAGTCCTTCGAACGACCGTCGACACCCACCGAAACGTCGGTGGCCGCCGGCACTCATCGCTGAGGCGTCCACGCCACTCGACGAAGCCCATGGGCAGGCAATCCGATGGAAGGCAGTCTTCAATCCCGCCGAGCGACGGATCGATCCGTGCGTCGGAGTTGAGATCTTCGAACCCGGATCCATCGCCGCGATCCCCGACTACTGGGACCGACGCCCAAGGAGATCCATGGGCTCGTAGGCTCGTCGCGAACAGGCGCGGAGCCGCATCGTTGTCACGCCCAAACTGGCGGAGGCACAAATGGCCTCCGTCGGCCGTCCTATTCGAGCACATTCCAACTGGTCACCGTGACACCTCGGATTCCGTCGCTGGGTACCGGCAATTGCTTTTGAGCGAGATGCTCGAGCGCCCGACCCGCCGCCAAACGATTGCCGTTGCAGGGTTCCCGGGAGGGGGGTCGAACCGCATACGCAGGCAGGACCCGAAGAACATCAAGTTCTCAGTGCGGGTCCGGGCGTGGTCTCGCCGACGGCCTCCTGGCCGACGATTGACTGCGCGGCGATGCGGGTGCCGATGCGTGTATTCGCCAGACCGGGTGAACATGCGCGATAGCCCCGCGTATCGTCTAGACATTCTGGTTCACTGCGTACACGATCCGCACGCAGTCCCGCTCACCAGAGAGGCTCCACCGATGCCCGATCAGACGCTCGCCCCTCTGCTGCCCGGTGAGGACGCCCCGTTGGCGTGGCGTGCGGGCCGGGGCTGGGCCGGGGCCCGGTCACCGAGGATGAGGCTTTGGGTGTGGCTCGCCGCCTGGCGCGCCGCGCGCTCGCTATCAAACGTCCGGGCACGCGGGCGCCGATCCCTGAGGAAGTACCCTCCGAGCTCGCGAACAGGGTTTCGAGCATTCACAGGATGCCGCCGCGTGTGCTCGCTTTTGCGCGGGCGAGGGCCGAGCTTGAGGGGCGAACCTTGACGGACGTGGTCGAAGGGGCTCTCCGGGCGTACGGGAAGGGCGCTCCCGAGCGCCCACACGGCGCGTATTGAGAACGTCCCCGTCACGGATTGTTCGCGTCGGTGGCGTTATGCTGCTCGCGAGCCTCAAGCTCGGCGATGTGCGGATGATTATCACCACAGGTTTGCCCCAGTGGGTGATGAGGATCGGACGCCGGGTGGCGGCAACGCGATCGACGAGGACATCGAGATTCCTGCGCGCCTCGGTGACGCCCACCTCGTGCTTGTCGGCCGCGTGTCGGAAACCATGGCAACTCGTTGTTGTGATTATCGGCGTTCGCAGATGCGAAGTCGGATGTCAGCACGTCGCTTGCGAAGAGGGAAACGCCAACTCATCGACGCGGGCACTCCCTTTTGTCCGGGATTGATAGGGTGCTTCCGGTCGATCGGGGGAAACCCCGACTGGGCGGCGATGAAGACCGCCTGAATCTTCCTCCGAGAACGTCCTGCGCGAGCCCACGTTCGCTGATTGACTGGCGAGGCCGTCTATCGGGCGGGCAAGGTGCTCCACCAGGGGGCTGACATGCATTTGATCGGTTTGTCCGCAGACGATGCAGGCGGGAAGAGCCCGAGTAGACCCACGCAACGAACTCGGCTGAATTGCCTCGGGGCTGCCCACCCGACGGTCTCCGGACCTACCGACGACCGCGACGTCGCCTTCCGTCCCCTGTCCGGAGCGCCGGGCGTGCCGATGAGTCCGTCTACTTGGGCATCTCTGCGCGCGCGCCTGGGCCGCGATGAGGGTGCGTCCCTCGTCTTGACGCTGATGTTCGTGGTCGGCACCGGTGTGATGCTGGGCGCGCTCCTGACCTACGCCAATACGGCGATAAACACGGCTAAGGCCACTCAGGGCCGCCACCAGCTATCCGCGGACGTGTCCGGTGCGATGGACGTCGCCATCAACGAACTCCGCAAGAGCACCTACGCGGACTCCACTCAGCCCTGCCCGACCACTGTGCCCGCGAACGTCCCTGGTGCGGATGGCAAACCCATCCGCATCGTGTGCCTGCCCAAGGTCGGCAGCGGGACGTCCGCCGGGACAGTACCCATCAACAAGGTCAATCACCCGGGGGCGGCGGTGTTGACGTTGGCGCCCATTCAAGTGGCCCCCGGCCAGACCGAGGCCGGGCTCACGAAGTCGGACAACAGCCGGCTGCGCATCAAGGGCGGGGTCTACGTCAACTCGAACATCGATGCGTCGGGCAGTGGCACGACCTGCCAGGACCTACAAAGCGCCAACTGCACCGCGATCGACGTCGAACAGGCGGGCGTCCTCGCCAAGGGTTCATGCCTGCCGGCGGCTCGAGTCGTCGCGACGACCGCCCCCTACACGGTGAGCTGCTCCGTCGCCGGGACCGCGAAGGCCTCGGACCCCCTGTTGAAGGACCCGGCACTGCTGACCGACACCGACCTCCCGCACGGAACGGCGATCGCGGCCGGGTACGCCCAGCCGCCGAGCACCATCGACAAGCTCGGCCTGCAGGTCGTCCCGACCCTGTGCCCACCGGTAGGGCAGGCCGTCGAACTCAACCCCGGCTACTACGACGACGCAGTGGCCCTGACGGATCTCACGTCCACGTGCAACAGGGCGTTCCACTTCGCGCCGGGGGTGTACTACTTCGACTTTCGCAATGAAGAGATGGCGGGCATCGCGGCGGGCTCCAGACCGATCGGCTGGTCGAACAACGTCAAGAACGTCTGGACTATCAACAACGGAAGCGCGGACTTCTATGTCGTCGGAGGGACAACCAAGGACTGGTCGGCGGGAAAGCCGACCACCTTTCCCGGCTCGTGTGTCTCCCCGCTGACGAGCACCGCGAACAACGAGGGCGTCCAGTTCGTCTTCGGCGGGTCCAGCCGAATCGACCTCCAACAGGGACAGGTCGAACTCTGCGGTCAGTACTCCCTGGACCGCCCCGCGCTCGTGCTCTACGGGGCAAAGACCGGAACCACGATCCAGCAGGCCCTGCGGGCCTCGACACCGACCGCCGTCGCGCCCTCCTCGGCCTTCGTCTCCACCCCTCCCGGCGCAGAGCTCCAGCGCCTGTCGAGCGTCGACGGAGCACTCGCGACAGCGCCGATCACCCGCGCCGCCAGCGGCACGACCACCGCCACTGTGCGACTGACCGGGATGGACGCCGCCTCCCAGATCCCCCCGGGCTCCATCCTGACCACGGCCGAGCTTCGCGTCACCCACAAGGAAACGACCGCCAGCAGCAGCGACGCCCTGGCTGTAAGCGTGCTCCCCAACCCTGGACGCACCGGGACGGCACCGGTCGCGTCCACCGGCACCGCGACCATCTCCGGCACAATGACGACCCAGACGACCGACCTGAAGAACGCGCTCATGAAGGAGGTCTGGCGCAACGGCCTGTCGAACGTGCAGATCGACTACAGCGTCATCGCGGCACAGGCGACCGTCCCCCTACCGAAACTGACCGCTGACCTCGACGCCGCCCAGCTCTACCTGGCGTGGACCCCCCCCATCGCTGCGCGGGCAGACCACCGCGATCAACGGCGCCAACTGCGTTGGGGCCGTGCCACCGGCGACGACCTGCCCGCTGCTGCAGACCAAAGGTGTCGGAGGGGTCTCGCTCTACCTGCAGGGCACCACGTATGCCCCGTTGGCGACTTTCGCCCTCAACCTGGTCAATGTCAACGGGCAAGTGATGAAGAGCGGCATCATCGCTCGCTCACTGAGCGTCTCGGTAAATCCGAGCACGTCGTTCACCCAGCCGGTCATCGAGATTCCGGACGAGACCGCCGCCGGGGTGACCATGGAGGTCTACCTGGTGGCGTACCAGTGCACGGGCACCGCAACGGAGTGCGCGTCGAGCGCTCCACCCGCGAGCGGCTGGCGGCTAGTCGGACGCTCGACCATCGCCCTCGACAGCGAATACCCGGTACCCACCGACGGGACCAGGCAGGTCACGGTGACCAATTGGCATGTGCTCGATTAGCGCAAGCAAAGCGAATGGGCAAATGCAGACACCGAGACGCCTCGTGGTGACCAGCGCCCGGTCGGGCGGGGTGGGCTCGCTCGCGGCGCTGCGGGCCAAGACTCGTCTCGATGGTGAACTGCCCAGTCGGGTCGCGAATACAAGAGAGGGCACCCCGGAATCCCACATGATCGCAACCCCGGAACTGACCTCTTCCACCTTGACGACCGACCGCGATTTCCCACGCGAAGGGCGAAGCGATGAACTGTCGTCGAACCCGATCGGGTATTTCGCGGCGGGGCGATCACAAGCCCGTGGAGCCCGATGAAGGGCCATGACGTGGAAATCGACGAGCTCCGCGCGGCCGGACCCGGTCGCGATGCGAGGGGGGCCGTCGATGAGGCTGCCGGGCGATCGAGTGCGTCGATGTCACGGCCCGCCAGCGGAGCGGATCTCTCCGCCCGTCGCTCTTCGCAGCGGAGGGCTGCTCGTCGACGAGGGATGGCCCTGATAGCCGGCGCGCTGGCACTTGGCACGGCTTGGGTGATCTACCACCCCGTCGAGGCAGCGCGGCTGCCACCAGCAGCCGAACGCCACTACCCCGCTCCTGGATTCGAAGAGAAGCCCACTGCGTTGGGTATCGTCCCGCCAGCACCTGCGACCGACGCCCCCTACGCGTTTACCCGCACCGATGGAGCGACGATCCCGGTGTCCTGGTCACCGTGTCGTCCCATCCACTACGTCGTCGCCGGCGAGGGGGCTCCCGCCGGCTTCCACGACCAGGTGATCACGGTGATCGCGGAGGTGTCGGCCGCGACGGGTCTGAAATTTGTTGATGACGGTGCCAGCGTTGAGGCGCCGAACTTCGAACGTTTGCCGTTCCAGCCGACCGTGTATGGGGACCGGTGGGCACCGGTGCTCATCGAGTTCGCTGACGAGACAACGATCGAACGGCTATCCGGACCGGTCCTCGGCGTGACGAAGGTCACCCATACGCGCGATGCCACCACTGGTGTCACTCATCTGGTGTCCGGCGCCGTGTACCTGGACACCGAGATACTGCCCCGCCCGAATGCCCACGGGCATCCGGCATACGTGCCGGTACTGCGCCACGAACTGGGGCACCTGGTCGGGTTGAAGCACGTCGACGACGTGACTCAAGTTATGAACGCGACCCTCACCGACGTAACGGCCTTCCAGCCCGGTGATCTCGCCGGACTAGCTGCACTTGGGCGTGGTGCCTGTGCCCCTGGGATCTAGACGGCGGGCACACCATTTGAACTGACGACACTCACGCGTCTGGGCAGGCGCGCGAGGTTGTGTCGGTGCACCGAAAATGGGACCGGTTCGAGGAGCACATTCCTGGCCGAGTCAGTCGGCAGACCTGCTTTGGCGAGCGACCAAAGGGAACTCGTCGGCGGGCACATCGGAGGGGTCGAGCCCTGGTCCGTATCCGGCGCCGACCAACGACTGGCGTACGAGGACGGCGGGGTCTGCACGGTCCTCGACGTAGACCGCAACGGGCATCGAGTCGTCCAAGCCCACCAGTTCTGCGCGCAGCTGGCCGACCGTCCACGGCTCAAGGCTTTCAGGCGAGGGCATGTCGCCCATCGTGGACCTGCCGTCCGGACCGTGGGGCCAATCGGAAGATCTGTGGATAACTTCTCAGCGTGCGACGCCGCACCGGGATCGGCACGCGGTCGGTCTTCGGGCACCAGATGCGGTTCAACCTGGCCGACGGGTTCCCGCTGATCACCACCAAGAACGTGCACCTGAAGTCGATCGCGTACGAGCTGCTGTGGTTCCTGCGCGGCGACTCCAACGTGTGCTGGATGCAAGAGCACGGGGTCAAAATCTGGGACGAGTGGGCCTCCCCCGAGGGTGAGTTCGGCCCGGTGTACGGGGCGCAATCGCGGTCCTGGCCGACCCTCGACGGCGGGCACATCGACCAGCTCGCGCAGGTGATCGAGACCTTGAAGTCGGACCCGGACTCGCGCCGGATGATGGTCTCGGCCTGGAACGTTGCGGACGTCGACGCGATGGCCCTCGCGCCGTGCCACGCCATGTTCCAGTTCTACGTCGCCAACGGCCGGCTCTCCTGCCAGCTGTACCAGCGCTCCGCGGACCTGTTCCTCGGGGTGCCGTTCAACATTGCGTCCTACGCGCTGCTGACCCACATGGTCGCGGCGCAGGCCGGTCTGGAGGTCGGCGACTTCGTGTGGACGGGCGGCGACTGCCACATCTACAACTCACATTTTGAGCAGGTGCGCGAGCAGCTCACCCGCGAGCCGTACCCGTTCCCCACCCTGGATCTGGCGCCGGCCACGTCCATCGACGACTACCTCTTCGAGGACATCGCGGTCGTCGGCTACCAGCACCACCCCGCGCTCAAGGCCCCGGTGGCGGTTTGAGACGTTCCGCTTGCGTGCCCCGGCGCGCGACTTCCAACGGCGGCCTCGAAGGCACCACGGGGCCGCCGCCGCACCGCGATGATGAGGTCGACCCCCAGTCGCCACAGGTCGCCGCCGCTGTTTGCACCGTGAACCCCACCCCAAGGAGCACGTCGTGAAGTTCTCCATGGTCGCCGTCGTGGCCGCCGCAGCCCTCGTCCTGACCGGGTGCGCCAGCCAAGCCCCAGTCGCCGCCCCGGTGCCGGACAAGACCGTCAGCTCGCCCTCCCCGACGCCAACTGTCTCCGCGACGCCCACGACAGCGCCGGCCCCAGTTCCCCCGCCGGCTCCCACGACGATGGCGCTCGGCGCGAGCGGTGAAGCCGATTTCGGCACCGTGACGCTGCACGGCTTGGAGTACCCGTTCACCGCGACTGGAAGCGCGGCGCGCATCATGACGGCGGGCAAACAGTTCGCCGTGGCCGACGTCGAGGTCTGCCCAGCGACGAGTGAGTCCGTGGACCCGGGAGATTTCCGGGTGATCACGTCCGACTCGATGAGCTACACGTTCTGGAACGTGCAGATCGGTGCCAAGGACCCCAACTTGGTCCAGTCGCTGCTCAGTCCCGCCGCGGGGGTCTGCACTCGTGGGTTCCTCACCTTTGAGGTGGACCCCGGCAAGACGATAAGCACGTTCGTCGTGGCACGTGCGACTGGCGACCCGCTGATCTGGACGCCCTGAGTCGACGCCGACCTGACGGTCTCGACTGCGGTTCCGGTTCGTCGCACACGAACGATGAGGCGCCGGAAGCCGTCGAGCGGACCTGCGGGCGAAGTCACGCGTTTCGCCCACGCGACCAACAGCCAGGGTGGGACGGTGAGCCATCACCACCGAGCCACAACGAGAGAAGCCTCATGAAGATCCGTGTCGTCGCCGCGGTTGCCCTGACCGCGCTCAGCCTGGCAGGGTGCGCCGGCAACGCCGCGGACACCTCGGCTCCGGCGAGCCCGGTGCCGGCCGAGACCGTTCAGTCGCCGGTCAGCACCCCGTCGCCCAGCGCGACACCCACGCCGACGGAGGCACCCTCGAAGTACGGGGTGACCAAGACAAACGCCCGCGGCAACCTAGTCAAGGCGGTCGGCCAGCTGGCAGGGATGAGCGACTCCGCGGACGGCTCCAGCCCGATCACCGTCGAGTTCAAGATCACGGCGATCGACCCGAACTTCGTGTGCACCTCGGAGTACGCGGACAAGCCGGCGAACGGCCGGTTCGTCGCGCTGACTCTTGACGTGACGACCACCCCGGGGCTCGCGCAAAACGAGATCCCGGAAGTCTCCTTCAACCCCTACGACTTCAAGGTGTTCTCCCCCGAGGGAACCCGAGAGAACGACTCGGTCGGCAATGGGTTCTCGTGCCTGAAGAAAAGTGAGGCGTTGCCGGACACGATCGGCCCCGGCGAGCACGCCGTCGGCAAGATCGTGCTGGACACGGCGAACGCGTCCGGGTCCGTCGTGTACGGACCGTCGGGCGGCGGCGGCGGATACGAGTGGGGCTTCTGACCGGTCGGCACGTCATCCTGGTTGGGTGACGCGTACCGACGCCGGCCGGATCCCCGCGGGTCTGCACCCGCCGGTGACGGTGGTCGTCGCCCAGTCGGCGGAGAGCATCCCGACGCCGGGCGCGCTGCCCGGCGGGTGCGTGTACGAGCCGAAATGGGACGGCTTCCGGTTGGTCGTGGTCCGGAACGGCGCGACGACGTCGTTGTGGTCCCGCCAAGGCAAGGACCTCACCCGAGGGTTCCCGGACATCGCCGCCGCCGCCGCCGAGCAGCTCCCCGCTGGGACCGTGCTGGACGGGGAGGTGGTGATCTGGCACGGGGACCGGCTGGACTTCACCGCCCTGCAGCGCCGCCTGGCCGGGTCTGTCGGACGCCACCCTGGCCCGCGTCGCCCGGGAGACCCCGGCGTCCTACGCCGCGTTCGACGTGCTCGCGGCCCCGCTCGGCGACGGCCCCAGCACAGACCTGCGCGGCTGGGCGTTCCACCGCCGGCGCGACGTGTTGCTCGAGCTCGGCGCCGGCTGGTCGCCTCCGCTGACCCTGTCCCCCGCCACCACCGACGTCGCCGTCGCGACCGACTGGTTCCGGGACATGACCGGCGCGGGCATCGACGGCCTCGTGGTCAAGGGCGCCGACCAGACGTACCGGACCACCGGCCGGACCTGGCTGAAGGTCAAGCACCGCGAGCAGCTCGAGGTGGTCTGCGCGGCGGTGATCGGGCCGATGAAGCTGCCGTGTCGATGCTGAGTGAAAACTGACCCCCAGGTGCCGGGCTCGCCCGGCAGAAGGGGGTCAATTTTCAACCGGCGTTGACATGCCGACCGTGGTGGTGGCCGGGCTGCCGGTCGACGGCACGCTGCGCATCGTGGGTCGCACCGTGCCGCTGTCCGCGCCCGCCGCCCGAACCCTGGGTCGCGAGCTCCGCCCACCGACCGGCCCGCACCCGTGGCCCACCCGGGTCAGCTCGGCGACGGTGAACGGGTTCGGGACCGACCGCGTCCCGGTGGACCTCACGTTGGTGGAACCGTTGGTGGTGCAGGTCGCAGCGGACGTGGCCTGGTCGGGCCGGTCCTTCCGGCACCCGTTGCGGTTCGTGCGCGTCCGCCCCGAGCTGCTTCCCGATGAGGTGCGGCTGCCCGCTCACCTACTCGGAGGCGTCGAGCCGGTCTCTTAGAGGTCCTCGTCGCGGCGCACCAGGGTGCCGTCCGCACCCTCTTCGTACGTGCGCGGACCACTGTTGTTCATCCGCTCGGACAACTTGAACGCCGACCGCAACGCAGTCATCTGAGCCACGTCTACAGGCCCCTGCTGGGCGAGCGCGTCAAACCGTGCCCACTCCGCCGCGACACGAACTCGTACACACTCAAGGGCCGCCTCTCTGGTCCCAGTGTTGCGGGACACGCGCGCCACCTCAGCGAGCTGATCAGGGTTGAAGCGGATCCGCTCATCTACGGGTGCGCCATCGTCGAAGACGGCCCCGGCGATCGCGGCGTCCACCGCCGCACGAATGCGCTCGGTCACGGCGTGTTCTGCAGCGGCACGGCTGTCGGTCACGGCGGGCTCCTCGAGCGGTTCGGGTGGTACAAAAAGCCTGCCACTCCGGGACCGGTCCCGCACCGTCTTCCGGACGACGTGCCGCGGCCGGCCCAGCGGGTGAGAAAGCCGTGGCCCCGCACATCCATCAGGCATGAGCCTAGAGAGCAGCCAGCCACGTCAGCCTCGCGGTGTCCCGATCGGCGGGGAATGGTCGGTGACCGCCCACGCCGAGACCGGTGTGCGCCTGGGCGCCGCCGGCCTGTCCGCCGGGGAAGCAGCCGACCGGCACCGGGCGCTGCTGGACGCCGGGTAGGTCCCGGCGGTAGCCACCCGCGGCTTCAGCCCGAACACCACCGCCGGCATCGAGCAGTGGTGGGGCGACCACTTCGTGACCGCGGAGTACCGGGCCTCCGGGGAGGGCTTCCCGCAGATGCCCGACGACAACACCCCCGGCATGACCCTGGGCAACTCCCTGGACGGCAACCGGCGCACCCACCGGGTCAAGTACCGCGGGGAGGACGTCACGTTGCGGATGCCGTCGGCGGCGGCCATGAAGCGCTTCGCCGCCCAGAGCGAGGAGTCGACCTTCGACGTGCCTGTCGGTGCGGAGTACCCGGACACGTCCGGGGTCAACACGCTGGTCGCCGGGTGGGTGCGGGTGACCGGCTCCCCGAACGGGAACTGGACGGCGATCGGCATGGGCTTTCCCGGCGGGGCGGACGGCGCGGTCGCCGAAGGGGTCGCGTCCATCCTGGAGGCCCGCCGCCCCTCGCACGCCCTGCGCGACGCGGGGTCGCTGATCGCCAAGCACCGAGACCGCCAGGCCGCGCAGGGCGTCCCGCTGCGGGCGGTGTCCTCGGCGTGGATCAGCGCGCTCGGGTACGACGACGCGACCGGGGTGATGGCCACCCAGACCGCGGCCGGCGGCGTCTACGGGCACCTGGTGTCCAAGGCCACGTTCGGGGAGGTCGCCTCGGCGAAGTCTCCCGGGTCCATGTTCAACAAGCTGGTCAAGGGCTCCGGCCGGGTCGAGGTCGGCAACTGCCCCAGCTGCGGGCGGTTCTTCGCCGCCAGCGGGTCGCACTCGTGCCCGACGCCGTCCGCCCCGAAGTTCCCGGCGGTGCGCAACGTCGCCGCCCAGGGGTACGCGACGGCGGCGCTCAGCCAGCGCGCGAACGCACCCGCACCACCGGCCCGGCCGGTCCGGACCATCCACGCGAGGGCGCTGATGGCCTCGATGCTCGAGCGCCGCGCCGGCAAGACGGGCATGTTCGGGGCGCCGGGGTGGACCATCCCGGCGGTCGCAGACCAGATCGCGCCGTTCACGTCCTCCGAGCACACGCCGGCGGCCTACGTGTCGAGCACCGGGTACCCGAAGGGCAACGGCGACGGCGACTCCGTGATCAGGTTCGCCGGGCTGCCCGCCGTTCAGGCTCGCACCCTGCTGGGCCGCCTGACCCGCGGCCAGCTCGCGGACAGGGTAGGTGGCGGACCGTCCACCGGTTCCCTCCTGCAGGCCGCCGCAGCCAACCCCGGCACCGTGGAGGTTCACGGGTTCGCGGTCGGCCCGGACCGCAACGACGAGCGCCTCGCGCTGGAGGGCATCTTCATCTACGACGAGCAGCTCACCGACGAGGCGGCGGTCAAGCGTGACGCCTGGTCGAAGTACGGCCTCGGCGACGCCGCGTACCCGCCGGACCAGATCACCCAGGTGGTGAACCCGTGGCGGCCCGGTGAGAAGGCGTGGCGGCTGTGGTGGGACTGACCGGTTGAGCGGACACCGGCAGGCTCGTCCGCGCGAGCTCAAAGGGGCGCCCACCGGAGGCCGGTTCACTCGGAATGTCCGGAGCGAAAGTCCGGTCGACCTCAGGGACCATCCTTCACACTTCCCTGCGCTTCACGATAGGGTTGTGGGCGTGGAGGAGGTGAGCGTTCCGGACGCCGCGCGCGAGCTCGGCGTCTCGCCCGTGCGGGTGCGCCAGCTCATCGCCGCGGGACAGGTCCAGGCGCGCCAGGTCGCCGGAGTGTGGCTCGTCGACCTCGCCTCGCTGCCCAGCGCACCGCGCCGCGGGCGGCCCATGAGCGAACGCGTCGCCTGGGCCGTGATCCAGCTGGGTGATGGCGAACCCGCGCCGTGGCTCGCGCCGAACGAGGCGCACCGCGCCCGGGGACGCTTGGCGCAGCTGGCCGCGGACGAGCGCCCCGAGCTGCTGCTCAGGTCCTGGCTGGCCGGCCGAGCCGACCGCAAGGTGCTCTCCGCCACCGACCCCGACCGGGTGCACGACGACCCTCGCATCGTCGCGTCCGGGTTGAGCGACCCCAGGTCGCACATCTTCGCCGGCGGGCAGGCCGAGGGCTACGTGCACCTGGACGACTTCGACGCCGTGCGCCGGGACCACCTGCTCATCCCGGACTCCCACGGCAACGTCGTCCTGCATCTGGCGTCGATGGCGCCTTCGCCTCCCGTGCCGCTGCTGCTGCTCGCCGCCGACCTGGCCGACCACGACAGCCCCCGTGAGCTCCAGCGCGCGCGCGAACTCATCGCCCAAGCGGTGGAAGGCGTCCGCGGGTGACCATCCGCCTGCCCGCGATGGGCGACGCGCAACAAGCGGCCTGGTGGTCGTTGATGGACCTGCAGGTCGTGCACCCCACCGGCTGGACACTGGTCGGCGGGCAGATGGTCCACCTGCTCTGCGCGGAGCGAGGTGCCGCGCCCGCCCGGGCCACCGACGACGTCGACACCGTCCTGGACGTGCGCGGCGAACCGCAGATCCTTCGCGGGTTCACCACGTCGCTCAAGCAGCTCGGCTTCGCTCCCGCCGGCAACACCTGGCAGGGGCACCAGCACCGATGGATCCGCGACGAGGCGGTCATCGACCTGCTGATCCCCCGACACCTCGGGGAGCGGGCCTCCCTACGCACCGGTGCCGGCGGCGGCACCACGATCGAGACACCCGGAGCCCAGCAGGCGCTCGACCGCAGCGAGGACGTCGAGGTCGACGTCGCGGGGCACACCGGCATCGTCCGCCGGCCGAACCTGCTGGGCGCCCTGGTGGCCAAGGCCGCCGCGTACACGGTGACCCTGGACCCGGCCCGGGACAGGCACATCGCGGACTTCGCCGTGCTGGCGACGCTGTTGCGGCCTGATGATCCGATGGACACCGCGACCAGTCGCGACCGCGAGCACCTGGGCAACATCCTCGCGGCCACCGACGCCGCCCCGCGCACCTGGTCGTCCGTGACCGGTGCCCGTGACGGCCTCGACAGGCTGCGATTGAGCCTCGAGCTACGTCCCGCCTCGCAAGCACCTGAGCCCCGTCAAACTTCGACGCCCGCCTGGGCGCAAGGCCACCGTCCCAAGGGCAGACCTGCCGGCGGCGAGTTCACCACGAGGCCCCGCGGCGAGCCCGACATCGACCTCTGACGCGGCATCTCCACGTTGAACCTCGGACAATATCTCTCTGGTTTGTCACGTATTCGAGGACCCGGCGATCATCACTTACGTGGCGGTAAGCGCGAAGCACTGCGTGGCCGCGAGACACGCCAACCTGTTCAAAGCCACAATTGTCGTCGTATCGAGGCAGCGATACTTTCGTCAAAGATGATGTTATTCTTTGTCGCACTAGTGGACGGGTAAGCCTTGAAATCAATTCTGACCTCCGTCACTGAAGCCATCTGCGCCACAATCGCTACCAACTCATTGAGCAAGCGGAGTATCCTCGGGTAGAGAATGACGACGGCGGACAGCGGTTCAATATAAATCCTGCCGGGTGCAAGCTCTCGTACTTCGATCTGCCCCGTCGGATCGACAACGCGCATCGCATCGATGAATTTCTGACCTGCGCGGGGAGGTAGTCTGAGCAGGGTCCGGTCGCCGTCAATCTCTGATTTGTATTGAGTTTGGCTGATCCCTTCACCGTGCACTGTGTTCCGAAGCGCCCCGAGAATTTCAAAAAGGAGGGCGTTTTCCGAGCCAGTCGCCAACAGAGAGCCAATCTCGGACTGCTTGGCTTTGACCTGATTCAGCCAACTTTTCCGCCCCCAACCCACGCTCATAGGCGACGAGTCGAGTCCTAGATGGTCGTCGACAAGGACTGCACACGCGTCGAATGCCCCGCTAAGAAATAGCATACTCGAGTCAAAATCGAAGAGGGCATCATCCGCGCGATTGTTTCCGCTACGGCCGAATAGCGCTCTGAGGACCCCGTCGCGCGCCTGGAGACTCCTAGCAACCCGAGTCATAACGGCCTGCACGAGATACGCAAGCCGGTCAGGGGCTCCCTCCCGCTCATTCTGTAAGGTTACTGACCAGAGCACGTGGCCCGCAGGTGTAAGCGCGTAACTAGCGGCGTGAAAGAAGAGATCCTTGCTTACTTCAAAAGCGCCGCCGCCTGCGCGGTAAACAGGGTAGACGCCTCTACTTCGCAATTGGAGCGCGGTGAGCACAATCGCCAACTCCGGATCGGCAACCAATACGCGGTCTGTAACGATACTCTCATCGCGAAGAAGTACCTCCCGAGAGGTGACCAAAAGATCGCTTCGGGAAGCGATCGTCGAAGCTACCGCAAGAATCGCATCAAGGAAAATCTGGGCAGGGGCCGAGCTAGCAACAGGATGCTCGAGACGAAAGATCTCGCGGGCGTCGGCGTCCGCGAGCAGGGGATGCTCGACGAGGATGTCCCGAGTTCCGTGGAACTTCGGTGGCGGCCCGATGATCATCAGGCTGCGTTCACGTTCTCATCTTGACCCTTGGGGCTGACATTCTGCTCGGCGACGTGCCGTTCGAGGGCCGCTCGTAGTGCTGGGACGTGCAGGTGGCCGTTGACGCGGCGGAACTGGCGGGAGGCTTCGATCATTCCCGCAGCGCACCATCGCATCGCCATGCGTCCGTCCTGCCAGTGCTTGACGTTCTTGGCGTGCTCACGGCAGATCGAGATCATCGAT